>CAKRUL010000009.1 GCA_934403665.1 uncultured Clostridia bacterium
TTATCGTCCAGAATCTCAAAAAAGCCCTGAACCTTTTTCACATCCTTGAACTCCGGAAGTGCGAGGATATTGTTCTGCCCGCTTAACAGAATCTCATTTTCATTCATCTCGTTGACGGTGAAATACACGAAATCAATAATCGAGGTCAGAAGATCTTTGTCGCCGGAGAGCCGCTGAAGAATTTTTTCCACATTCTGAATACCGAGGTGTTCCAGCGGAACGTTTGCCAGCACTTCGTTGAGTACGTCGCGCAGAGAAAGCACAAACTCTTCGGTGATTTCCTCCTCCAGACGGAGCGTTTTGCTTTTCACCAGACCGGAATCGGTAATCAGCACCAAATGGAGGGAATGGGCGTCAATTTTCATCAGTTCAAACCGTTTGATACAACCCTTCTTTAAATCAGGTGTCAAAGCGATGGCGGTCAGGTTGGTGTGCTTTGAGGTGATGTCCAATACTTTTTTGATATAATCGTTCAATTCCTCCGCTTTATGGCAGACCTGCCTGCGCAGCTCGGCGAATTCATTGAGCGTCACCAGATATTTGCGCATCAGATTGTCCACATAAGCACGATAACCTAAATAGGAAGGAATCCTGCCTGCCGATGTATGCGGCTGTTCCAGATACCCCATATCCTCTAAATCAGCCATCTCGTTTCGTATGGTGGCGGAGGATAAATTCAGTTCGTCCATTTTGGAAATCGTCCGGGAACTGACCGGTTCTGCCGTGAAGATATAGTAATCTACCAAAGCCTTTAAAATCCGAGATTTTCTGTCATTCAAATCCATAATGGCATCCTCCTTTAACACGGTTTACAGTGCGGAGTGTACGGTTTACAGCAGACGGTCTGTTCCGCTGTAAAGAGCAGGGCGCAATGTGATTTGTTGTTTGTTAGCACTCTCGTTCGTTGATTGCTAATCTAAACCTAAAATAGCACCTTTTTCACCGTTTGTCAAGGGGAATTCTGTACATGATTTGTGAACGAATCCGAAAAATGAAATTTTTCATTCGTAAAAGCCCTCTTTTCTTTCAAAAAGAATACAAATTTATGAATAAAACGTGAAGAAATGCAGGAAAAGAAGAAAGCTATTGCAAAAACGAGGAAAATACAGTATACTAACAATAGAAAACGAACGAACAGAGGAGGTTTTTTTACATGTCCGATAAAATCAGAGTGGGAATTGTAGGGTACGGCAACCTGGGCAAAGGGGTTCATCTGGCGCTGACCCAAAATCCCGATATGGAGTTGAAGGGGGTTTTCACCCGCCGTTCTCCGGAGCAGGTGGAACTGAAAATTTCCAATACAAATGCATATAAAATAGAGGATCTGGAAAGCTTTGAGAAAGAGATCGACGTGCTGATTCTCTGCGGCGGTTCTGCAACCGATCTGCCTCAGCAGGGACCGGAGCTGGTAAAACGTTTTAACACGGTGGACAGCTTTGATACGCATGCAAAAATTCCGGAGTATTTCTCCCGGTTGGATGCCAACGGAAAGGCAGGCGGCAATGTCGGCATTTTCTCCGTCGGCTGGGATCCCGGACTGTTTTCCATTTCCCGGATGCTTTTCGGCGCTTGCATGCCGAATGGAAAGGACTACACATTTTGGGGCAAAGGGGTCAGTCAGGGACATTCCGATGCGATCCGCCGGGTGAAGGGCGTGAAAAATGCCATTCAATATACCGTGCCGATCAAAGAAGCGGTTGAAACTGCCAGAAGCGGCAAGAATATTGAGCTGGAAACACGTCAGAAACATTTGCGGGAATGTTATGTGGTCGCCGAAGAAGGGGCAGACAAAAAACGGATTGAGTTTGAGATCAAGGAAATGCCCAATTACTTTGCGGATTATGACACCAAGGTTTATTTCATCAGCGAGGAAGAACTTTTGAAAAACCACAGCAAGATGCCGCACGGCGGTTTTGTCATCCGCAGCGGAAAAACCGGCATCGATATGGAGCATAATCACCTGATGGAATTTTCTCTGAAGCTGGACAGCAATCCCGAATTCACCTCCAGCGTGCTTGTGGCATATGCAAGAGCGGCGTATCGCCTTTCCAAGGAAGGAAAGAGCGGCGGCTTCTCCGTTTTTGATATTCCGCTTTGCTATCTTTCTCCAAAATCAGCGGAAGAACTTCGAAAAGAACTTTTGTAAGAATGATCGAAATGCGCTGATTGCAAGAAACTGTGTTTGCCGCCACCTTATATTTTGATATGGGATGGCGGCATTTTTACTGTCTTTAGGAAATGCCGAAAGGAAACTAAGCTTTTTGCTTTTCTGCGGCAAGCAGCTTTTCATAAACCTCATCGTACTCCATTCCTTTTACGGACAGCGTTACCCCTTGATAGGTGACAGAAGCCAGATTATCACAAAAAAGGAAAGTGTCTTCCTCGATTGCGCTCACATTGCAGGATAGGGTGACAGAGGTTAAACCGCTGCAGTCTTCAAAGGCCCGTGATTCAATTTTTTTCACATTTTCCGGGATGGTGACAGAGGACAAAGAGGTGCACGTTGAGAAAGCATAGCATCCTATATGTGTCACGCTGTTTGGAATGGTGACCGAGGATAAAGAAGTGCATGAGGCAAAGGCGTCTTCTCCGATCCTGACAACACTTTCCGGAATGGTGACCGAGGTCAAGGCAGTGCAGTTGGAAAAAGCAGCGTCCGCGATTTCTGTCATGCCGGAGGGGAGAGAAACGGATCGAAGGTTGGCGCAGTTGGAAAAAGCAGCATTATTGATCTGTCTGACACTTTTCGGGATCACAAGGGAGGTCAGACTGGTACAGTCGGAGAAGGCGAGCGCGCCGATTTGCTGTACTGTGCGGGGAAGGTCGATGGAGTGCAGACTTGCACAATGCGAAAAGGCAAGACTGGCAATCTCGGTGACGCCATAGGGAATATTGACGGCAGTCAGGGCAGAGCAGCCATCGAAAGCAGATTTTCCGATCTTGGTTACCCCGGAGGGAAGCGTCACTGAGGTGATTCTGTCACAGCCGGAAAAGGCACCAGCTCCAATGGAGGTGATCCCGTCAGGAACTTCGACCTCTGTAATCCACCTTCTTTTTTTGAATTTTGTCAGTTTTCCGCCCTCAATTTTGAATTTTGCTTTCATATACTCGCTCCTTTTCATAAAAATTAACTGTGTACAACAGGATTCTATGGAAAATTTATGAATTCTTTACAGTGCAATCATACCACGCATCGTATTCGTTTGCAAGACTTATTTGTCACAACCTTTGAAAAGCTTGCGGGCGTGTGTGCGGGAGGTTATCCTTTTCTCTCTCTTTCCTATTCTTTTCTTTCCTTTCCTTTGTTTCAAAACCGGCTGCATTTTGGCAAAAAGCAACCGCATTTTCCACAAACGCGGCTGCGTTATTGAAAAAAACGCGTGCACGCTTTTTTTTCAAAAAGTCCGGGAACACAGATTATTCCTTGTGCTGAGAGGATTTTTGTGATAAAATAAGAACCGGTTCAAAAGCATTCATTGAAAAAAACAGTACGGAAAGGGGCTCTGTGTCATGATCATTCAGCCAAAAACAAGAGGTTTTATTTGTACAACGGCACATCCGGACGGGTGTCGTCAGAATGTGAAAAATCAAATCGAATATACGAAAAAAATGCCCAAATGTCAGACGGTAAAAAATGCATTGATTATAGGTGCTTCCACCGGATACGGACTGGCATCCCGCATTGCGCTGGCATACAGCTGTGATGCTGCAACCATCGGCGTCATCTTCGATAAGCCGGCTTCGGGAAAACGCACAGCGACAGCCGGTTGGTATAACACTGCTGCCTTTGAAACCTATGCCGGAGAAGATGGACTTTACGCAAAAACCATCAACGGAGACGCCTTTTCTCAGGAGATCAAACAGCAGGTGATTGATCTGATTCGAAAGGATCTGGGTAAGATCGATCTGGTTGTCTATAGCTTGGCCGCTCCACGCCGTGCGATGGCGGACGGGACTGTTTATTCTTCCGTTCTGAAGACGGTGGGGAAAGAATACACCAACAAAACGGTTGATTTGCGGACCGATGAGATTACGGAAATCACGGTTCCGATTGCTACGGAGGAAGAAATTCAAAACACCGTCAAAGTCATGGGCGGCGAGGATTGGATGGACTGGATAGACGTCCTTTCCAAAGCAGATGTTTTGGCAGATAACGCGGTCACGGTTGCTTATTCCTATATCGGGCCGGAATTGACGCACCCCATGTATTTGGAGGGCTCCATCGGCATGGCAAAAAAACACCTGTTTGAGACCTCCCAAAAAATCAAGGAGGCATATCACGGTGTTCAGGCATATATTTCGGTCAACAAAGCGCTTGTTACGCAGTCCAGCGCAGCAATTCCGATTGTGCCGCTGTATATTGCCCTTTTGTATCGGGTCATGAAGAAAAAGGGGCTGCACGAAGGCTGTATGGAGCAGATTTACCGCATGTTTCATGACAAGCTGTTTGCACAGCCGCCGGTCACGGATGAGCAGGGGCGGCTGCGTCCTGATGACTGGGAAATGCGGGAGGATGTTCAACGGGAGGTAGCACAGCTTTGGAATGAGGTGTCCACCGAAAATGTACGGCAATTATCCGACATCGAGGGGTATTGGGACGACTTTTTCCATATGTTTGGCTTCCGGATAGACGGAATCGATTATGAAAAGGAAACCGATCCTGCGGTCGAAATTCCGAGTCTCTCTATAGAGTAATGGATTTTTCTCCTGACATGGGATGACGAAATTCCGCACCTTGCGGAACTCCGGAAACAGGCAGAGGAGACACGGAAAGAAACAGAAGACAGAAACAAGTGGGGGAAACCGAATGAAAGGAAACCTTTCGATTGGGGAAATCAAACAAAAAAGTTTTAACATGCTGCGCGGCCGCTGGACAACAGCCGTTATACTGGCGCTGTTTTATGCGCTGTTTAACGGGGTTGCCTCCGGCTTGCAGGTTTATTTGGCAGAGGCGAAAACCGCATTGCTGGTTATCGTGATTCTGCTGTCGTTTGCGGAAAGCTTTTTGGATTTGGGAATGCGGCTTGGAATGCTTGGTTACAGCCGGGGTCAGGTTCCCACGGTTGGGTGCATTTTCGATGCGGCTCGCTATTATCCGAAGGCGCTTTTCTATTATATTCCGGTCAAGGCATTGTTTTTGCTGATGAATGCCGGCATGCTTTGGCTTTCGGGCTATCTGATGCAAAACACTTCCGGATTGCTGACTCTGTTGCCGATTGTTACAATGCTGGCGGTTTTGTTCGGACTGGCTGTCCTGACCGCCGGGTTTATGCCGATGCTTTATCTGATTTTGGATCATCCGGATATCAAAATAGGAGCGCTTTATGCAACCGCATGGAAGTACATGAGAGGTAACAAAATTAAGCTGGTTCTTATGCAGATCAGCTTTTTCGGCTGCTTTTTGCTGGGTGTGCTGACCTGTGGAATCGCCTTGCTCTTTGCCATCCCTTATCTGTATGTCGCGGAAAGCATGTTTTATAATGAGTTGATTCCTGCAGAGAATGAGGAGTCCGAACAATAAGAGAGGAAACGAAAAAGGGGATGAAAATGACATTTTTTCATCCCCTTTTTGTGTGCGAAAGAGAACTGACAAGGAAGAAGTCCCGCTTATCAGTCCAATAAAGTCACCCATTCCTTGGAGCGGTATGCCCGAAAGCACATTTGAATTTGTTCCCCTGTATTTTTTTCTGTGGAGAGCTCGGGCAGTTCATTCTCCGGGAAATACCGGTATTCGGTGGTTTCAATATTTTTTTCAAACTGTCCGCCGAGCACGGAGCATTGCACAAAGACTTTGCAGACCCCATAAGCGTAAAGGGGCAGATTGTGTTTTGCCCTGTCCTGAATGGCGACGACTCTGTCGGCGGTTACCTCCAGACCCGCTTCTTCTTTTACTTCTTTGACCGTGTTTTCTCCGACGGAGAGATTGACATCGCACCATCCGCCGGGTAGAGACCATTTTCCGTTGTTCTCCCGGACGAGAAGAACCTTGTCCTCCTCAAAAATAGCTGCGCGCGTGTCCAGCTTCGGCGTTTGATAGCCGCTTTCGTTGCAGAATAAGTCTTTCACTTTCTCTACAGGGATTTCTGTCATATGGGACATGATTTCTGCGGAGATCTCCCGAATGCGCTCATAGCGCTCCCGGTCGTAGACATCCTTTCCATAGGTTAAACCGGCCTGCGCAAGGCTTTGCAATTCAATGGCCCAGTCAAGCCACACCTTTTCTTTCATACGCTTCTCCTTATGTGTGTTGATGATAGATCTATGATACCGTTTTTCTTCCGAAAAAGCAACAGCAGGAATCGAAACGGATGGCATACCAATGGGACAAACAGTATTTCCTTGCACGTTTAAGATTGTCTCTTCTCCAGCTCTGCAAATCTTTTTTTAAAGGCATCCAATCAGGACTGGAGAGTCTCTAACTGCGCTGACAGGGCGGCAAGATCCTGTTGGGACACGGATTGATTTTGCGGGCAGTCTGCATTGTCAATGTTGAAATTTTGAGGCTGAAACACCCGTCCGGGACCCTGCTCGAAATACTGTTGCTGTCCGTTAAAGGTAATCAGAACCTGTCCCAAAAGCTGCAGCCAGTTGCCGATGGTATTCTGAAGATTATAGGACAGATTCAGGGAAGACAGGTTTCCTAAAATTTCGGCTAATATCACAAATTCTTCCGGATGCATTTGCTGAAAACCCATAGGCAACCCCCTTTTTCTGTGCGCAGGGTTTGGAAAATCCTGACGGATTTCTGTCACGCAGGATTCCAAGCAATTTTTCTGTGAAAATCACAGAATACTCCACTTTATCTTATGAAAGAAAAAAAGAAATATGAAAAGAGCCGCAACAAAATCATTTCATTTGCTGCGGCTCTTTTGAACCTTCCCGTACCTTTTATTCTTATGTTTTTATTATAAAGAGAAAGACAGGAAAAGTCAAACTCCATTTTTATACAAATTACATTTTGTTCCATATCTATGACAAATCCGTGAAAAACAGTTCAAACTTTTGTTACATAATACGAATTGACAGTGACCGGTTTCGGAGAGGATGAACAAAAAAAGCTGTTATTTTTGTGAAAATCACACAACCAACAAAAAAATCAGTGGCTGCTTTCCGTCAAAAACTCCATTAATTTGTGGGCGACGCCTTCTTCCTCGTTGCTGGGAATGATGCCGTTTGCCATCTGCTGAAGCTCCGGCACACCGTTTTCCACTGCATAACACTCGTCGGCACAGCGGAACATTTCCATGTCGTTGTAATTGTCTCCGAACGCGATGGTACGACCGCAGGAGACAAAGCGTTTCAGATTCCGCACACCGTTTTCTTTATTGGCTTTTACACTGTAAATTTCCAGATAATATACATCCTGCGCATAGACATCCTTATAGAACACAAAATCAATTTCCGGAATGTCCGCAATGGATTTGCTTAAGGGCTCCAGTTCTTCATAACTTCCGATCACGGCAAAATAGACCACATTGCCGTCAATCAGAGGATAAAAATTTTCGGTTTGAACAAATTTTTTGTATGCTTTTCCTTTTCGGATGGTGTAAAATTCCTGTTCACAAAGGCTATTCAGATTTCGGTAATGCACTTCAATCGCATCCCGGCTGTAGTGATACAAAAAACCGTAGCGCCGATGCTTTTCAAAGGTTTGCACTACCTTCAGAGCGGCGTGATCCGGAATGTACTCTACTTTGAGAGCGCTCCGCTTTTTCAGATCAAAGAGAATCACGCCGTTCATGAGTACGGCGGGAGCGTTGACCGGTATTTCCGCCAGCATGGGAACAACGGTCGCAGGGGTTCTGGCGGAGGCAATGGTGAAGTAATCCCCGTTTTCAATGATTTTCTGAATGGTTCGGACGGTGAAGGGCGGAATCTCTTTCTTTGCATTTAACAGGGTTCCGTCCAGATCCGTGACAAACAATCTTTTTTCCATATCTTTTCTCCTCAGTTGTTCTTTTGAAACAGAGCACGAATGCCGGAAGGGGGGCCGAACAGAATCAACCGGTCTTTCGGGCGGATGCAGACCGTTCCGGAAACGTCCGCAATCGAAAAACCGGAACGATGAATCATCAAAACGGAGACGGCATAGCGCTCCTGTATGCCGGCCTGTGCAATGGTTTTTCCCTGAAGCAGCTCCGGCAGATCGTTGATTGCCGCTTCTGCAAGGACAAACTCCCCAATATAATCTAATATTACCACAGAATTTTTGTTTTTTCCAGAAGGAATCATATGCTTTCCCAAACTTTCTATCATTTTGTCAAACCAACAGCGCACCCACCGTGTCCGAATCAGAAGCAAAAAACCGCAGCCCCAAAACAGAAGGGGTGAAAGCAAGTGCAGAAGATGAAATTCCTCCGCCCGGTTCAGCTGCAGGATCACATTGATGGCGATCGAGACAACCGTGGCGGTGAACGCATATCCGAACAGCATTGTTATGCGCGCCAGCTTCCTGCGCAGCGGATTTTTCAGAATAAGCTCACTTTCACTTGTGGTAAATCCGCTGTTGGTGAGCATGGAAACCACTTGAAACCGCGCTTTTTCGGAATCCATGCCGGTTAAGCGGAACATGACGGTAAAGATCTCTGAAACCAGTGTGTAAATGAACAGAAGCAGGAAAAAAACGAGGATGGCCATGTTCATTTCCATTTTCACTTCTCCTTTGCAAAAACGTCTCTTAAAATCATATGAGGTTTTCCTGACAAGCATGCGCAATTCCTTAAAATGATAAAATGTATTGCCGTTGGGAGGCAGAATCAAACGCAATGAGACGCCATCAGGAGAAAAACCAAGGGAGATCAGATTGTACATATCTTACAGAAGGCAGGGAGGTATTTTGTAAAAAAAGAATGGTATTTACATTTTTGCCCCTGTAAGATATAATAAGAGACAGGGTATGCGGTTTGATTGCCGCAAAGAAATTTGTACAGTGAAAAGAATAGGGAGGTATTTCTTATGAGAAAAAGACTGCTTGCAGTGCTTCTGACACTTGCAATGGTGTTGGGGGCAGCAATGGTTTCTGCAGTCGCCGAAGATGGAACGGCTGCAGATTCTGTGAATGAAACAGAACTTGGCTTTTTGACTGCCATTGGCGTTCTGAACGATTCCTTTGACCCGGGAGCTACGGTCACGAAGGCACAGTTTGCCGCTATGGTGGCAATTGTGCTGTATCCGGATGTAGACTTTTTTAAACTTTCTGCCGGGGCAGATGCGCCGGCTCTGTATCACGATGTGACCGCTTCTCATATGTACTACAGTGAGATTAAAGCCTGTAAGGATCTGAAGATTATCAACGGTAACGGTGACGGCAATTTCTATCCGGATGAGGGCATTACCGTACTGACAGGGATTACAATCCTCATCAACGCGTTGGGTTATAAGCCGTATGCAGACATCAACGGAGGATTTCCGACAGGGTATTACACCATAGCAAACGAAACGGGAATCACCAAGGGGGTGTCGGGAAACGGCGGAACGGAGATTTCCGGCAGTGTTGCGGCAAAACTGGTGTACAATGCTCTGTTTGCGGATGCCATTCGGATCACTTCTGTCATCAATGGAGAGACCAGTATAGAAGTGAACCGTGGAAAAAATGTTCTTTCCGAACACCTGGGGATTAAGGAATACGACGCTATCGTCGCGGATGATGGTGTAAGTTCCATGAACGGTGAGAGCATGATGGAAGACGGACGTGTCATTTTGCAGGAATACAAAACAGGTACGCAGTATATCGTTTATGAAGCGGCGTCTTCTGTTTCAGGTTATTTTGGGCAGAGGATTAAAGCGTTTGTGAAATACAATGCGGAGACCGGCAAAGACGAGGTTCTTTATGCCGCTGCACACACGATGAATAAAATCACTACAGTAAACAGCGACCGGATTCTTTCGGTATCCGATACCGCAATCGAATACGAGAGAGAAAAGAACGATGATAAAACATTAAAGATCTCTTTGGGGACGACACCTCCTTTGGTATTTATCAATGGCTCGTTGATTGCCGATTATACCAAAGAGGATTTAAAGCCTCAAGACGGGCTTGTCCGGTTTATTGACTATGATGGTAACGGGAAAACAGATATTATCCAGGTGGAATGTTTCAATTATTTCAACGGAATCAAACAGAATCACGCAAGAAACATTGTGACGGATCGCGTTGATTCTGAACATAAAGTGATTAACTGTAAGTTCAATCCGGCAAATTCTGTGGATTTGGAAGACGATTCCCTGTATGATTACCGGGTGATGAAGGATGGAAAGACAATCTTGATTGAGGACATTAAAGCGGGTGATATCGTATCTGTCGCAGAGTCCCCAAAACCGATCAAGGGCAAAACGTTTTACACGCTGTATGTGTCCGATAAGACCGCGGAGGGCTCTGTCTCTTCCAAGGATGAAGCAGGAAAAGAAATTTTTCTTGCCGATGGTACAAGTCTGGAGTTTTCCTCCAGTCTGCTTTCCGTCAAGAAAAATATGCTTGCCGATTTGAGCTATGAAAAGGAAATTACTTTTTCCCTTGATGTTCTCGGAAAGATTGCTTATGTAGATGAGCTCGCAAAGGATGTTCCGAATTACGCCTATATTATCGGCGTTCAGCAGGATACCGATTTCGGGGATGATGTTCTGAAACTGAAATTGTTTACAAAGGAAGGGGAGTTTGCGGTTTATGAACTTTCCTCAAAAGCAAAAATCGACGGTTCTTCCTTTTCTAATACAGCGGAAGCGATCACACTGCTGAATACCAGACCGGACGGCACAGTCTCTGCGCCTGCGAACGGTACAAAGGTGATATCGAGACCTGCCATTGTGGAAATCAATTCCGATCGTATGATCAAAGAAATTGATACCGATGCGCCGAACTACGGCGGTCAGGAAAATAAGCTGGAGGCCGGCAAAAGATATGGCAGAACAGGTATTTATTTCACTGCACTGAAAACATTTGACGGCTCTTTTTATCTGAATGAATCCACCGTGGTGCTGAAAGTTGCAGACATTGACCGCTATAAAATAGAAGAAACACAGGACAATTCAATATACAACACAAGAACGGTACAGAAAACGTTCATTCAGGATCATGAAATGGATCCGAATGATATCAAAAATTATGCAAGCATGAAAGCCGGTCAGATGAAACAGACCTATAGCTATGATGCGCAGGCTTATGCTATTGATCCGGATACAGGGGTTGCCGGTTTGGTGGTTCTGCGCGGCGCGGATATGTATAATTATCAGGATCAGAAATACAATCTTCCCTATTGCGTCTTTAAAAAGCTGACCAAGGTAATCGATGAAGAAACGGGAGAAGAAATTTATAAAATTTATTATTTCAGCGGCGGTTCCGAAAAGAGTGTTGTCGTGGATCCGGCGAACCTTCATCTTTGGTATCGGTCCATTATCTTCGGAGACGGGGTGATGGACGCACGCAAGGTCCAGACAAAAGCACAACCTGTGCCGGTCAAAATCGGCGGCAAAGACGTTGTGCTTCCGGGTGCGGAAGAATATGAGGGGCTGAAAGAGGGCGACGTCTCCCAGTTTGAAGCGAGCAACGGAAAGCTGTCGCACATCCAGAGAAATATTAATATCTCAAAGATAAATCATTTGGCTACCGGCACTTTGCTGCCTACAGCGCCAAATGCTCCGTACACGACGGCTTCTCTCGGCATGCTGTCGACGACAGCTGCGGCTTATGACGGCTTAAGAGGTCTTTTCACAAATGTGGAACGTCCCTTTGACGGCCGGGCGCTTGCCAACTATACGCTGGATCAGACCTATAATGTATTTTTGGGCACTGCTCTGAATATCAAAGACGGGAAAGTGCAGCTAAGACTTCCGAGTGTGACACATGCCAATTATATGCTGACCGATACAGCGGGAAACGTGATCGGAGCGAAAAGTGTGAAGGAGCACGGAATGACCGATACAGATTCGGTGAAGTGCTTTGATTGGCTGTTCAGCCTGTACGGCGCAAAAATTACAGTGGTGGAGGAGCAGGAATGTCATGCGGGGCAGGATAACTGTAAGTTCAAAATCCGTTCCGGAAGCATCAATGACATCAAAACGGCAGCTTCCTTCTCGTCCGACATTGACAACATCGGATTTTTCCAGGCTTCCAAGGTCTATCTGTTCGGAACCAAAGGCAAATATACCGATTGCATCGTATTTCATCTGACTCGGGAGCACAATCAATATATTCATTAATACAGATACATAAAATACTTTCGGCAGCAGAGGTTTCTGCCGCCGAAAGCTTCAAGGACTGGAGGAGTTAGTATGATTGATTTCACAAACACAGCGGACGAATTGGCGGCGGCAGGCTGCAAGATTGCCATTCTTCCCATCGGAGCTTTGGAACAGCACGGGCCTCATTTGCCGATGTGCACCGATTATATGGTGGCAAAATCGGTTGCCGAGGCAGTTGCCAAGAAGCTGAATGCCTATTTGCTTCCTACCCTTCCTATCAGCACATCGTATGAACATCAAGGCAAAAAGGGAAGCGTTTGGATGCGGGCAAAAACCTTCTATTCCGTGATTCAGGATATTGTTCTGAACCTGAAAGCACAAGGGTTTTCCAAGGTTGTGGTGATGCTGGGGCACGGTGGAATTTTCGTCTCGACTCCGGCCATTCGGGAGCTGAACGCCGATCATCCGGATTTACGGGTGGCGAAGGTGGATTTTTTGCAGTTTCTCACGGTGCCGGAAATGTTAAACACGCTGGAGTGCCGCGACAATCTGCATGCCTGTGAATACGAAACCTCTCTGATGCTGTATCTGGCAGAAGAACTGGTGAGGAAGGATAAAATTGACGGAGCGGATTTTGTGCCCGATGTTCCCAGGGACTTTTTGAATTATTGCTCCATCGTAAAGCTGTCCAAAACCGGCGTGTGGGGCAAGCCCTCCCTCGGCACGAAAGAAAAAGGGGAAAAGGTCTTTCACATTTTGGTGGAGGAATCCATCCGATATATTGAGAAAATTTTCAGTCAGACAGAGGGATATTCCGAATAAGGACGCAGACCGTCGAAAAAGCCGGGCAACCGCAAGCAAGAAAAACAGCGATACATTGTTGGGCTGAAATGGTCTGTTCCAAAGAATAAAATCACAAGCAAAAACGCCTGAAATCTCACGATTTCAGGCGTTTTTACTTACTTGCTTTCGCCGGACATGGAATCTGCCCATCCCCATACGCTGACGAATCCATGTTCGGCAGATT
>CAKRUL010000010.1 GCA_934403665.1 uncultured Clostridia bacterium
TCCTTATTCATATCATAAATTTTCCGTTTCAGCGCAACCTCCTGCGGAATCGTTTCGTTTTCCTCCGGAAGAGGAATATTCGCCCGCTCTGCCAAAAACTTCACTGTCTCGACAAAGTCCAGATGTTCCATCTTCTCGATAAACGTAATCACATTTCCGCCCTCATGACATCCAAAACAGTAATACAACTGATTCTCTTTTGTCACATGAAATGACGGCGTCTTTTCGTGATGGAACGGACACAGCCCAACATATCGGTTTCCGCTGCGCTTCAGATCCACATAAGCTTCCACAACTTCGACGAGATCATTGCGATCCCGCACCTCCTGCAAGAAGCTTTCGTCAAACATGACCGGCATAATATACTCCTTGATTTTGAAAAATACCTATCTTATATATAATATTCGACAAATTCCGCAAAAACCCTTTAAATTTTCCCCCGGTGAACGAATGATCTGCGTTTTGACAAAAACAGTGCCCTTTGTTTTGGGCTCGGTTTGTATATTCTGCACATATTCTGGTTCACTCAGCCCATGGACTGCGGAATGAAAATTTTCTGATAAATCTGCAGTGCATATCGGTCAGTCATTCCCGCAATATAATCGCAGACAATTCGTTCCACCGGCTCCGTCTCCAGCATTTCAATATACTCTATTGGCATTTTCTCCTTATTCTTTACAAAATATTCATATAAATCCGAAACAACATGCCGTGCGCGAAATTCCAATTCCAGCAGCAACGGCGCGCGATAAACCCTTTCAAACATAAATGTCCGGAGTCCCATCATTGCCTGATAAACTTCTTCGCTCATCCGAATATCCTGTCTGCCATAGGAATGTTCAATCACATCCAATACCATATTGTTGATCCGCCATTTATGTGTATCTCCCAAAACAGCGATAAACTCCTGCGGAAGATCTGCCTCGGCAAGCATTCCGGCACGAATCGCATCATCAATGTCATGGTTGATATAAGCAATGCGATCCGCAAATTTCACAATTCTTCCTTCCAGTGTGGACGCCTGACTGGAGCCGGAATGGTTGACAATGCCATCCCTCACCTCATAGGTCAAATTCAAGCCTTGTCCGTCCTCCAAGCGTTCGACCACCCGAAGGCTCTGTTCATAATGTTTAAAGCCGCAGGGCGTAATCTCATTTAAAACCGTTTCTCCGATATGCCCAAAGGGCGTATGTCCCAAATCATGCCCCAAAGCAATCGCTTCCATCAAATCTTCATTGAGCATCAGACCGCGGGCAATCGTCCGGGCAATCTGAGCCACCTCCAAGGTATGTGTCAGCCTTGTCCGGTAGTGATCCTTGCTGGGCGCAATGAACACCTGCGTTTTATGCATCAAACGGCGAAAAGATTTTGAATGCAGAATCCTGTCCCGATCCCTTTGAAACTCTGTCCGCAGTGCATCCTTCTCCAAAGGAAACACTCTGCCTTTACTCTCCTTTGCCTTCGCCGCATAGGGAGACAGCAACTTATATTCTCTCGCCTCAAGATTTTCCCGCAAATTCATTGCTCACGCTCCGTTTCTTTCCGTGTTATTTCCTATATTATATAATTTCGCCGCAAACACCAAAATACCTTTGGACACATTTTATAATTTTGCAAAAAAAAATTGTGCATTTTATACATTTTTTGTTTTCTTCTTAGCAAGCACCTTGGGTTTTGTATGAAAAATAAGAAAACTGGTAGAAAGCAAAAAATAGACGAAATCAATGCCGCATGTGTGTCCTCTGCTATGAAAAAATATTGTGTTTTGTGACAGATGTGATATAATGATGTTAGGAAGTACTCTTTATAATATAGTGGATAGAAAGCAAAGCTGCTGGTGAGCGGCTTTTCAAAAACGCATCGGTTAGTCTGTTCTAACCATAAAGGAATGTTCCGGCATGATTTTTAAGACAGAAATGCCAAAATGACAGCATTGGTTTTAGCCTTGCAAGACCGACAGTCCAAAAAGGAAGAATCTTGCAACTGCAGGGCATGCGAATCTTTCGATATCAAGTTTTATGAAAAGAGGAAATCATATGTCAAAAAAAGCAACCGAATTTCAAAAAAAATCGATGAGCAGGCTGTACCGCGGCAAGGAAATTTTCAAGCCCCTGAACACCGGCTGGATTGACGAAAATGTTGCCTGTGTGCGTGAATGGGTCGCGAACATTTTTTTCTATCGCAAGGGCGGCACCATAATTATGATAGATGCCGGGTACAATTATGACCGTCTTGCCGAAAAAATGAGCTGGCTCGAAATCGAACCGGAGTCTGTCCGGCATATCCTCATCACGCATCAGGACACTGACCACGTTGGCGCAGTGGAGGCGGACAGCCCGGGACTTTTTAAAAAAGCCAAATTGTATATCGGCGAGACGGAAAACCGCTATCTGACCGGCAAGGTTCGCCGCAAGGTGATTTATCATCTTTATCAGCTGCCACAGGTAACCATCAACAATAAAAAACAGCTTTTAAAAGACGGCGAGACCTTTCGTATCGGCGATATTAAAATTCACTGTTTTCTCGTTCCGGGACACACCTGGGGGCATATGGTGTATCTCATTGATGACAAATACTTATTTACCGGCGACACGATTTGGTTTGGTGCAGATGGCGGTTACAGCTTTATTTCGGCATTGGCGGAAAATAACAAGCTCGCCGTAAAATCGCTTGGCATTCTGGAAGCAAAGCTGAAAAAGATGGGTATCAACCCTTTATTCATCACAGGTCACACCGGTTGGACTGATGACTTTTCGTTTGCTTTTATGCACAAAGATAAGTTGTGTTCTCCATTCAAAAAGAAAGTCCATGATCCTTCCGCACCGTATGACGCTTATGATGAATCAGACGACACAGAGAAAAAAGCAAAAAGCGGTTTTCTGAAAGGCGTGAAAACCAAATTATGAAAGAGAAAGAATTGCAATTTGACCGTACCTGTCATGTACTCTATACAAAGTCCTGCAAAAAAGAAATTCAAAAGAAAATTGCACTGCACTATCCTCCTTCCGAATGGGAAAAGGTATGGGAAGCCGTGCAGATGCAATATGCCGGGTTTCTTTCGGATTGGCGCACAGATCTCGGCGGCAAAAAGAATTTTCACAACGGCAAGGGCGGCAATTATGACTGCATTGCGCTGATGGCTTATTATGTTGTTTGCAAGGAGGTTACAAACCTTGCGGAGATCGAAGAAATGGAGGGGAATCTTTTTCTCGGAGCGTTCCGGAAAATGAGGTGGATTGACTGCAATAAACCGCTTTTCAAAAAGCTGATGTATCAAGCCTTTCGCCGCGCAGAAAAACAGTGCAACAAATGGGGAGATTTCAAAATGAAGGTTGCGCCGTATGAAACAGGCAAGCCGCTCTATTATGAATTCACCGCATGTCCGACAGCGGAGTTTGCCAAAAAACACGGTCTTTTAGAGGTAATGCCCGCGCTGTGCAATCCCGATTTTGAGGCAATGGAATGTGTGCATGCAAGACTTGTGCGAAAAAGCACCTGCGCCAACGGTGAAAAATGCGACTACACCATTTTTGGCGACCGTGACGCATCCTTAAAAGAACATCCCGAATATCGTGACAAATACGGATACAGGAGGAACCCATAAAAAGATTGCAAGGGAACGCATCGAAGGTCTTATCCTCGGAGTGTTCCTGAATCCTTTGTAAGCCCGTTTCAAAATACGCAGGAATCCGTCAGGATTCTCATTGTTGTTTTCGAGAAAGTGAGAGAATCGTTGTGAAATATGAAATAAAGAAAAACACAGTACAGGAAACCCTTGTTATTCCGCTCTATGCACGAAAAATGTGCTCTGAGTTTTTCCCGGATTTATATCGCGATGAAACGGCAGTCCGACTCATGGATAAAATTGATTATGACTTTTCGGAAGCTTCCAAAAAGTCCGGCAGTATGATGCAAAAATTCGGCTCTTTGGAGGTTGCAATGCGGCAGAATGACCTCGCATTTGAAATCCGGGATTACTTAAAAACGCATCCCGGTGCAGCAGTGGTCAATCTCGGTTGCGGTCTGGATCATACCGGCAGATATTGCGACAATGGAAGCTGCAAGATTTATAACCTCGATTTTCCCGATGTCATTGCTGTACGCAATGAACTTCTGCCCACCGGAAAACGGGAGAAAAATATACCATGCGACCTCAATGATACAGAATGGTTTCAGAAAATTGATGCATCGGGCGGCGCCGTATTTTTTGCTTCAGGTGTCTTTTATTATTTTCTCACCGAACAGGTCAAGTCTCTTGTCCGGGCGATGGCAAAAGCATTTCCGGGCGGCAGACTTGTGTTTGACGCCGCTGGAAAAACAGCGGTCAAGCTGATTGCAAAAACCTGGATAAAAACCGCAAACATAAAAGATGTGAACGCGTATTTTTCCGTTTCGGATGCGAAAACAGAGCTTTCTTCGTGGGAGAAAAAGATCAGCGTTTCAAGCCGGGGCTATATGCTCGGATATGATGACTTGAAAGGCTATTCATCGGTCGGCCGGTTTCTCCGCCTTTTCGCCAAAATCGGCGATGACATCATGAAAATGAAAATTGTGCGATTGGATTTCGGCTGTTCTATGCAGCAGGAAGCCTTCCAGTGCTAAAAAATGCTTATGACGCTCTTTATTTTATCAAACAGGAGGGATAAAAATGAAAACAAGCTATCTGATCAAGGACTTTCAAAAGACTGTAGCACAACGCTTTCCCGCAAAATCAGAGCTGTTGAACACTGCATTTTTCAAGCGACTTACCATTCTGTGCAGGGAAAATGCCGGCAGTTCAAAAGAAAAACAACGTCATCTGGAAAGACAAATCCTGCCCGGCATTGCAATTTATGAAACATTGCAAATAGTGATTCCAAAAGAGGAGGCTCTGCAAATCATACACGGCTATGTGGAGCAGCATTCACGCAAAATGAAGAAGGTGTTTCTTGCGCTGATGCGTGTTCCCGGACTCTATCGAAAGGTTCCGAAAATTTTTGCAGAGCAGACGCCCAAACATTTCGGTGCGGCGGCGGGATTTGCCACGCGTGAGATACAGGTTTCGGATGGCGTTTGGAGAATTGACATGCTCAAATGCCCCTATCACGATACCTGTGTTCAATACAACTGTCCGGAGCTATGCCGCTGTTTCTGCGACAGCGACGATATTGCTTACGATGGCTTGCATCCAAAGCTTGACTGGCATAGAACAAAAACGCTCGGACGCGGCGATGCGCTATGTGATTTTTGTTTGAAAATCAGGGAGGAAAACGATGAATAAAACGAATGCAGAAAAGCAAAGAATTGCATTGGCCGCCGGCATCATAGGATGTCTTTTGTTTGTAATCGGCGATTTTCTTTATGCCGCCGTCGGCACAGACCAAAGCACCGAAACAATCGGCTTGATGATAAGGATTGCCTATCTCGATATGAGCGTGTGGCGCATGGCGGCAAGCATTCTTTGCGGCGTTGCCGGCACAGCACTCTATTACATAGGATTTCACGAGATGCACCAGCTCTTAAAGCTTCGGATTCATGAGCCGAAAGAACAAAAATGGGCGAATGGTTTTCAGATTGCCTATCTCACCGGCACAGTATGTTGGGCTTATGTCCATGCGATGTTTATGAATACCGCTCTGATTTTCAAATTTGTCTTTGATAAATATAACGATATACAAGCGGCGGCAGACATTGCAAACAGCGTATTCTATTGCAATGCTATCCCGATGCTTGCGGCTTTCATCATCGGTGACGGAATGCTTTCAGCCGTTATGATCGTGATGGTATGGAAGCGTATCCTCCCCTTAAAAAGTGCCGGCACACGCATTCTTGCAACACTTTGCAATCCGATTGTCTGCGCCGGACTGATCGGTAATCTTATGACGCTTTTGCCGTGGCCGCTGAATCAGCTTGATGTCGGTTCGGAATCAGCCGGTCATGCATTGGTGCTTGTATTGGGGCTTGTTCTTTTCAAAGAAATAAGGAAAGGAGACAGACAATGAAATACATCGGAATCCCGCTCGGTATGTGGACGCTGTTTGAAAAATCTTTCCGGGAACAGCTTGTCTTCGTCCTCGGTTATGAGAAAAATGCCGCGAAAACGATATCAAAGAATGCAAAGCCAAAGTATAAAGAAATCATACGCAATCTGCCGCCGTTTGAAAAGGATGACCGCTTTCAGATAAACATTGTAAACTGTGCAATGCTCTGTGCTTTTATTCTCTCCATGCCGAAACGACCGGAACTTTACGAATTGACCGACTATTATGCAAAAGCGATGATGACAAAGCCGATGAAATGGTTCTGCCGGCAGAGCGGAAAGAATAAATTCAGTGAATCGGAAAAACAAGCGCTGCAAGAAACCGCCGCAAAAAAATATGCTGACCGCAATCCGTATTCATGGAACATGGATTATTGCGAATATGATGATAACAACGGCTATGAAGCCCGTTTTACAAAATGCGGAATCTGCGTGCTTATGAAGAACCTTGGACTCTACGATCTCACCCCGGCTCTTTGTCGCCTTGATTACACGATGAGCGAAGCCGGTGGAGCATCAACCTTTGTGCGTGAATACACACTTGCCTCCGGCGGACCATACTGCGACTGCGGATATCAGAAGAAGCGTTAAGCATTAGAGGGCTGTGCCGTGCTCTGATGCTTAAAATAAGCTGGGCTTTTCCTGCATTCCTGCAAAATCCCCTTTTTATTTTTATCGGCATTCCACAATGATTTTAATATTTTACAAGCAAAATTGGAAATAATACAATGCAAGTATCATGAATCCATACGTTGAAACCGCCAAAGGTGCTGTTATTTTTCCTGCAAATTTAGATCAAAATGATGATTGCAGTTTCCAGTTGTTTGTAGTATAATCTTTGTGGTTAAACATTAGAGAGTCCTGACGGATTCATGAGCATTTTGACGCAGGATGACAAGAAATTTGCCTGTGAAAACCATATGGTGTTCCACTCCCTAATGCTTAACGAAAGGGGATGCTTCTTTGTATATTAAATATATTGTGAAGAACCGGCATAACTTTGCAGTGACCTTTGTTGTGCTGCTGTTTCTTTTTATTTTTCTGGTAGCTATGGTGGACACGATCAACATTATCCCGTTTCCGATTGTGAAACAGTTATCCGTATTTGTCTATGCGGTGTTTGTGGTGTACTATATTATCCGCTATGTTCTGACAACCTTTTCTTATACGCTGATAGATCGCCAGTTTGTGATCATCAAGTCTATTTCCCGTTATCACGACGTTCCCTTAGTGGATATCCCGGTGGACGATATTCTGATGATTTACCGCCCCGGACAAAAATGCCGCGGGAAAAATCAAAGAAAGCACATCGATAATATGACGGCAAGTCCCTTTCCGGGAAACAATTGCATCATTGTCTATAAGGACGGAAAATTGATACGAAAAATGAAAGTGGAATACAATGAACAATTGATGGACGGCTTTTCCCATGTGATTGGAAGCGATAAAGTTCATGTGCGGTAAAAACGAACAAAGACGCCTGATGATTTCAGGCGTCTTATTCTATACTTTTCTTCTTTTGAACCAGTGTTGTCAGACAAACAATGCAATAAAATTTCACATCAGAAATGATTTGCCTTCCTTGCGGTTATGATTAACCCCTTCTCTGCGGTCGTTTTTTGCCGTCTCTTCGCACACTTCCGAAGCTGTTTTTTCCGGAAGAAAAGCGTTTTGCATCGGAAATCACGGTCTTTGTCAGGGTTCCCTTGATTTTACAGCCATCCAGACTTCTTACAATCTCCTCCCGATATTCTTTCGGAACTTCAACAATCGTGCTGTTATCTAAAATCGTAATGTGTCCGATTCGATTGCCCGGAATACCGGCAGCCTGCGTGATTGCCCCCACGATATGATTCGGTCCAATCTGCTGTTTTCTGCCGATGCTTATGACGATTTCTCCCATCTTGCCCCGTCTTGTCTGAGAAGGGCGGTTTTTCTCCGTGCGCGGCTTTTTCTGATCCAGGCTGACCACCTTCTTGACCGCCAGTTTTTTGTCTTTTTTCATCAGCATGCGTACCATAGCGGCACCCAGTTTCGCCGAATCGCCCACCTCATCCAAAAGCTTTTGATACACTTCATAATAATCGGGCCGAATGTCCCGGTTCGCTTTTTCTGCAATCCGCTCCGTAAACTTCTGCAGATTATACCGTTCCATTTCCTCATAGGTGGGGAGTTCTTTCTTGATGATGTTTGCCTTTGTCATCCGCATGAGATCCCTCATACTGTAGAACTGTTTCCGTCCCGTAATCAAAGTATATGCTCTGCCGGATTTTCCGGCTCTGCCCGTCCGTCCGATCCGATGTACATAATATTCCGTATCCTGAGGAAGATCAAAATTGAACACAGCGTCAATGTTGTCTACATCGATTCCCCTCGCAGCCACATCGGTTGCAACCAGAATATCAATCTGCCCGTTTTTGAACAAATCCAACACCTTTGTCCGGGAGGTTTGTTTCATGTCCCCGTGCAATCCTTCCGCACGATAGCCCCGCTGCTTCAGCTCTGCTGCAAGATCATCCACCATGCTTTTCGTGTTACAGAACACCATGGAAAGACGGATATCATTCGCACTGAGCAAGCGAGTCAGCGCCTCGATCTTTGCATCCTTCGGCACATCGTAGTAAAACTGTTCGATGGTGGACACGGTCATCTGTTTTCGCGCAATCTTAATCAGTTTTGGATTGTTCTGATACTGCTTGGTAATTGCCAGAATTGCCGGAGGCATCGTCGCGGAAAACAACACCGTCTGCCGCTCTTGCGGAACATCCTCTAAAATGGTTTCAATGTCCTCTCGGAATCCCATGTTCAGCATTTCATCCGCTTCATCCAGCACCACCATTTTCAAATTTTGCGTTTTGATGGTCTTTCGGCGCAGATGATCCATCACTCTTCCGGGCGTCCCGATGATGATCTGTGCCCCTCTTTTCAAAGCAGAAATCTGGTGCCCGATCGGCTCACCGCCGTATACGGCAAGCACCTTAATTCCCTCCTTGTATTTCAAAAAGCGCCTGATTTCATCGCAGGACTGCATGGCGAGTTCCCGGGTCGGGCACAGAACCAGAACCTGCGGATCCCGTCGGTTCCCCGGTTCAATCAACTCAATTGCCGGAATTCCAAAAGCCGCCGTTTTCCCGGAACCGGTTTGAGAATGCCCGATCACATCCACCCCCTCCAAGATAAGGGGAATGGCAGCCGACTGGATTTCCGTCGCTTCCGTAAATCCGATTTCCCGGACAGCCCTTTTGACTTCTTCTGAAATATTCAGTTCTTCAAACGTTACTTTTTCCATGATAAACCTCTTTCAATTTCCTTTGGCAAAATCAACACGCGCATCTATCCGAAACATGTTGTTTTCTTTTCTCACAAAAAAGGAGTGTAAAAAATCACTTTTTTACACCCGTTATCGGCATGATTCTGTATTTTATTTTATCACAATCAAAACCGGATAGCAAGTAAAATCCGCTGTTCTTTCCAAGAATCCGAAGAACCCTTGAAAAGCTTTCCTAATTCGTGTAATTATCAAAATAGCCCTGAATATAGATGATCGGCGTTCCCTTGTCCCCGGAACCGGAGGTCAAATCGCACAGAGATCCGATCAAATCCGTCAATCTTCTGGGAGTCGTCCCTTGAGATGCCATCTTTCCCTTCAGATCATGATCTTTCTTCTTAATATAGTCGGAGATCGCATTTTTCAGAGCCTCTCCGCTTAAATCAGCGAAGTCATTATCCGCCAGATATTTCAATTTCACCTCGTTAGGGGTGCCCTCCAGTCCGTCCGTATAACCGGGGGAAACCACCGGATCTGCCAGTTCCCAAATCTTTCCGACCGGATCTTTGAATGCCCCGTCGCCATAGACCATCACTTCGACATGCTTTCCTGTCTGATCCAGCATCTGTTTCTGAACGTTTTGCACAAACTCCTTGCATTCCCTCGGAAATAACTTCACCATCTCCTCGGTTGCTTTGTTGGAGCCCAGCAAACCGTAAGTTTCATTGCACCCGCTTCCTGCAACCGGGCTGGTGAGAATGTCATCCATGCCCAACACCACTTTCGCACCTGCCGCCTTCAAAATACGTTTGGTGCGCTGACGGGTGTGAATATCGCATGTCAGCACATATTTGGTATAATTCAAGATGGTTTTCGGGTCATTGGCAAAAATCACTTCCACCTCTGCGCCCATTTCCCGAATCAACGAAGTGTAATATTCCACATAGTCCACACCGGTAAAAGGATGCTTCTCATAGCCGAACAGATCGCGGTACTGTTTTTCGGTCAGCACATCGCTCCAGGGATTGACGCCCTTTTCGTCCAGCTTATCCAGCTCCACCAAATGGTTTCCAACCTCATCGGAGGGATAGGAAAGCATCAGAATCACCTTTTTGACTCCCTTTGCCATCCCCTTCAGACAGATCGAAAAACGGTTTCTGCTCAGAATCGGAAAAAGAATGCCGATGGTGTCAGAAGCGAATTTCTGTTTGATGTCCTGAGCGATCTGATCAACGGTCGCATAATTTCCCTGCGCTCTTGCCACAACCGCTTCCGTGATACCGATCACATCTCTGTCCTGTATTTCAAATTTGGCTTCTTTGGATGCCTCCAAAACGGATGTTACAACAATGTCTGCCAAGTCGTCACCCTGACGGATAATCGGAGCACGAACGCCCCTGCTGACAGTACCGACTGTTCTTGCCATCTTTTCCACCTCATATTTCTGTTATTTTGTTTCGTTCTTTTATTGCATTTGGAACGCTTCTATAGTATCATATTTATATCTATAAGTAAAATTACTATTTCTTATATTTGCAATAAGGTGTGATTATATATGGATATCAATTTGGAATACTATAAAATTTTCCGTTCCGCCGTTGCACAGGGGAGCTTTTCCGGTGCCGCCAGGGAGCTTTTCATTACGCAGCCTGCCGTGAGCCAAGCCATCGCTCATCTGGAGGCTCAACTGAAAACCAAGCTGTTTACCCGCACCAAAAAAGGCGCCGTTCTCACCGGAGAGGGAAAAATTCTCTATGAACACATCTCTTCGGCTCTGCAGCTCATTTCCGCCGGTGAGGAAAAGTTAGAGCGCATGAATAACCTGCAATCCGGCGAACTGAAAATCAGCGCGGGCGACACCATTTCACGGCACTATCTGCTGCCTCATCTGGAACGCTTTCACACGCTGTATCCCGACATTAAAATTCAGGTGATAAACCGCACCAGCAGTCAGGCAGTTTCCCTGTTAAAATCCGGTCTGGCCGATCTGGCTTTTGTCAATCTGCCCCTGTCGGAGGAAGGAATTGAGGTGATTGAGGTTCTTCAAGTGGAGGATATTTTTATTACAGGAAAAGATGATCCGGTACAAGTGCCTCTCAGCCCTCTGGAGCTGTCCCATATGCCTTTGATTATGCTGGAGGATATTTCGGTATCGCGCCGGTATGTAAACCGCTGGTTTGCAGAACAGGGCATCCGTTTAGAGCCGGAAATTGAGCTTGGCTCCCATGATCTGCTCATTGAATTTGCCAAAATTGGGCTGGGAATTTCCTGCGTGATCCGGGAATTTGCGCTGGAGGCTCTGCACAGCGGTGAGCTTGTCGAAGTTCCCATGACGCAAAGCGTTCCGAAACGACAGATTGGTCTTTGTTTTTTAAAGGACGTATCGCCCGGTATCTGCGCCAAGCATTTTATTCAAATGCTGAATCTATAATTTTCTGCGTTTTCCCCTTGTCAAACCGTCAAAAAAACGTTAAAATAGAAGAATAGAATATCTGAGGAGACACTTTTATGGAAGTTCGCGGCATCATCTTAAAACAAGTGGATTACAAGGAAAACGATCGGATTTATACCATTGCTACCGACCGTCTTGGAAAAATCAGCTGTATTGCAAGGGGGGTAAAATCTCCCAATTCCAAACTTTCCAAAGGGCTTGCACTCTTTTGTTTTCTGGAGCTGGAGCTTTCCCGACACAATGATATGTATATCATCACTTCCTCCCAAAAGGCAGTGGATTTTCGCAAAATCGCTACCGATTTAGAAAAATGCTCTTATGCAGGTTATTTTATGGCATTATCCAATGACCTGTTTTTGGAGGAGGAGCCTTATCCGGAACTGTTGAAACTGCTTCTGAATACCTTTTATCTGCTCTCGGAAACACAAAAAGATCCGGAGCTGATTAAAATCACCTTTGATTTGCGCGCGATTTTTCTCTCCGGCTTCGCTCTGATGCTGGACAGTTGCGAAATCTGCGGCAAGAAAAAGGTGGAATGGATTGATCTGAACGAGGGCGTTGGATACTGCAACGATTGCAATCCCGGCGGCACTGCTCTGAAAATCTCGCCCGGCGCATTGAAAACACTGGAGCACATTCTGACGCAGGAAGATCAAAAATTGTTTGCATACAATCTGAACAGCGACCTCAAAAAAGAACTTTCCCATCTGAGCGAGACCTATATCCAGCTTTGCATGCAGAAAGAATATTCCTCTTTAAAATACCTGCGCAATATTCAAAAAGGGCTGACAAAGTGACAAACGGCGCTTGTCCGCTTGATCAATCAAAACACAGGAGGCAAAAAATGCTTTTCAATGAAGTGAAACTGAATAAAAAATCTCCGATCTTAAAGGAGTTGGAAAAGAAGGGCGGTCAAGACTATCACTTTTATGAATACGAGCATCTGACCATCGTAAAAGGACTGGAACCGAAACGGAAAAAGAAGAACGAAATGGGAATACATATTAATATCAATTCCAAGAAACGATACGGCGTCACCAAGGAAGAAATCCGCATGGTGCTGGATGAACTGTTTCCGAAGGACAAAGCTTATAAAATTGAAAAATCCTTTTTTATGAAAACCTGCGTTCACATTTATGAGATCTAACCATATTTTCATGGGCGGAGCTACGGCAATCGAAAGTGATGTTGCCGCAGCTCCTGTGTTTTTCATATAAAGAATTTTGAAAGCTCAATGTTACACACTGCGGAGTTATGCATTCTTTTTTTCTTCTTCCAGCAAAACAGCGGCATACGCCAAAAAACGCGGTGTCCTTTTGTCGATATCTGATTGGGAAACGCCTTTATAAAGCGTTATTTGGTCAAGAATATTCCGA
>CAKRUL010000011.1 GCA_934403665.1 uncultured Clostridia bacterium
CACCAGATGAATATGCGAATTTTCCTTCACCCGATGCACTGTCAATTCATCCGCGCGAAAAGCATCCCGCCGATGAATCAGATAAACTTCTTTTGCAAATTTGGAAAGATAAAGAGCATCGTCCAAGGCTGTATTTCCGCCGCCTGCCACGCAGACCGTTCGATTCCGAAAAAATGCACCGTCACAAGTCGCACAGTAAGAAACGCCCATTCCGGTAAGCCGTTTTTCCCCTTCCACTCCCAAAAGCCGCGGTTTCGCACCGGTAGCAATCAGGATGGAACGTGCCCGAATGTTCTCTTTTTGGGAAAACAGGCTTCTCGTTTCAACGTCAATTGCTGTGATTTCTTCCATCCGTTTTTCCACATCCTGCACTGCTTCTGTGAACTTTTCGGTCAGGTCGATACCGCTGATGGATGCAAAGCCGGGATAGTTTTCAATGTTGTGGGAATTCACCATCTGCCCCCCGAAAAACATTTTCTCAAACAAAATGGTTTTGAGACCGGCACGTTTTGCATAAACCGCCGCACTCAGTCCGGCAGGTCCGCCCCCGATAATGGCCAAATCGATCATTTTAATCGCCTCCCTCTTTTTCATGATATGTAGAATCTGTGATGTTTATTTGATGTTTCAAGCCATCGCTCAAAAAAAGATTTTTCTGTTCATCCACCAAAACACATTCTACACCCGACAATTTTTGCGCAAACTGTTTTCCGGCTTCTCCTCCCATCAGCATCAGGGTGGTGGAAAGTGCATCTGCATCCATAGAACTTTCCGTGATGACCGAGGCGGCAACCATCCCGTTCTTCAGAGGCCATCCGGTACGGGGATCAATAATATGATGATAGAGCTGTCCATCTTTTTCAAAATTTCTTTCATAAACGCCGGAGCTGACCACACTGGCATTCCGAATCGGCAAAACTGCAAAATAGTTTCCCCTGTTCCCGTTTGGATTTTGCAGACCGATCTGAAAACCGTTCCCTTTTTCGCCGTCTCCTATGGCTTTGATGTTTCCGCCGATATCAATCAACGCATTTTTCACTCCCTGCATTTGCAGGTACTCACTGACGCAATCTGCCGCATAGCCCTTTGCAATACCTCCCAAATCCAGCTGTGCACCGCCGGACAACACCACGGTGTGATCCGTGCGCAAAAAAACATTCCGGTAATTCACCTTTTGCATTGCTTCTGCAATTTCGCTTTCCTGCGGCACGCGTTCCTGTTTGAAATCCCATATTTCCGTCAAAGGCCGAACGGTAATATCAAACAGACCATCGGACAGCTCAGAAAAATATAATCCTCTTTGAATGACAGAAAACAATTCCGGACTGACCATACGCCTTCCTTCCCGATTCAGAAGGGAAAGTTCCGATTGCTCGTTGTGAACATTCATCATCTGATCGATATTCCGAATCAATGCAAAGGCGCCTTCCAGCGTTTCTTTCTGTGCGCCCCGATCATAAATCACAAGCCGCACCTGGGTATCCATTAAAAAACCGGTTTGTTCGCTGGGACGGCTCTGTTCCGAAAAAAAAGCGGCAGCCGCAACCGCCGCAATCAAAAGGCATCCGCCTGCTATCCATCTTTTTACGTTCATCTTATTCATCTGCGGAGGTATTGCTTTCGTCCGGTGCCGCAGGTTTTCCTGTATTTGCAGGCAACGGCGTACTCTCCGGCTTTGTTGTCGCATCCGACGCTTTGGTCGGACTCACTGTCCGGGCAGGCTTCGTTGTCGCGGCAGAGGCCTTCGTGGAAGCCGGTGTCTGTGTAGGAGAAGGAGATTTCGTTGCAGGGGAAGAGGAGGGCTTATCCCCGGATTCTCTTCTTCCGGCAATTGCGGCTGTGTAAAGCGTCTGATAGCGTTCCACCTGTTCCTTCAAATCCGCAATTTCCGTTTCTTTGCTTTCCAGCTGCTGCGTCAGCTCAGAGACCTCTTGTTTATCCTTGGCAAACACCAGATCTTTTGCATTCATCATAAAATAAGCCGAGGCAGAAAAGGAAATCAGAAATGCCGTCACCAATCCGCCCGTAATCAATAATCCTTTTTTCACAGAAACACGCTCCTATTCGTTATAATACACTACATCATCTTACCATGATTTTTGGGTTCTGTAAAGCATGAGCAAAAGGAATCTCATCCTGAAATGGCGATGCTTTTCCCCCGGTTCACATCCCAGAGATAGCTTTCGACGAAAACGGACGCACCTAAAATCTTTTGCAGTGCCATGCGGTATATCCTGAGTTGAGGAGCATATTCCCTTTTCAGTGTTTCCTCCTCTTTTTGGCTGTTCTTATAATCAATCAGAACCGCATGACCGTCCGGACAGATAAAATAGCAATCAATGATTCCCTGCACGATGATTTTTTCCGTACGATCGGAGGACGGGTCAATTTCCCTCGCCGCAAGGCGAATCAGAAAATCCTGTTCCCGGCAAACCTGTTTTGCCTGCAAAAGCGCTCTGCCCAGCTCGCTTTCATAAAAAGCACGCACCCCTTTGCGCACCGCTGTATTCACCGAAATGTTCGGATTTTGCACAGCGATTTCATCGAGAAGCTCGTCTATATCTTTTCCCTCTTTTAATTTTTTTATGTCGATCCATTCGAAAATTTGATGCACCATTGTCCCGTAATCTGCACAACTCTTTCCGGTTTCCTGCCTGAAAAATACGGGCGTATACAGTGAGACCGGAACAGCGTTCCATCCGGGATCTCCGGTCTGAATCCGGCGAATCTCGCTGACGGAAATCTTACGCGGAAGTTCCTCTTCCTGCCGGAAAGGATAGCGGATATCGCACAATGTATCCAGCGCAAAGCCCTCGGCAGGCGTGAGAAGGACCTCATGTGTTTTTTCATCCACCTGCTGATCTGCCTGTTTGATGCCTGCAAGCTCCGTGTAGCTGTAGTCCTTCAGACGAATGTCAAACGAAGCGACGGAAATTCCTTCACCGCTTCGGTTCCACTCCCGCAAGGAAGCCAGTCGGAGCAATGGCGGCATCAAAAAGTCCAGATAGGAATTCCCCGTGAACAGACCGTCATACTGTATTCTGTGCGTTTCGTTTTCCACGCATCGGTTCCAGCGATTCATGCTGCTTGCAGGAAACGCCACATCCGCCGTAACAATCAGCTTTTCCCGCGCACGGGTAAGCGCAACATACAGCAGCCTCAGCTCTTCCGCAGTCTGCTCTTGCCGAATTTTCAACCGAACCGCATTTTTCATCAGAGTGGGATACTGAAACCGTCGTTTCACATCAATATAGTCAAATCCGATTCCGTAATTCCGGTGGAACAAAAGCACCTGATTCAAATCCTGATTGTTTCCTCTTTTGTCCGCATGCGCCAAAATCACCACGGGAAACTCCAGCCCCTTGCTTTTGTGAATCGTCATAATCCGCACAGCATCTCTTCGTTCATCAGCAGAAGTTTCCTGCCTGTCCTGCGATGGGGACGCGGCAAGCCCCCGTATAAAGCTGACAAAGTCACAGAGTCCGCGAAAGCCGTTCTCCTCAAATTCCTTTGCCATGCCAAGAAACGCCTTTAAATTTGCGCGTTTCTCCATCCCGTTCGGACAGGCTGTCTGTATGGCAAGATACCCGGTATCCTTCCATAGCCGATTCAGCAGTTCATAGACCGTTTGCTGAAAACTGCTTGTCCGATACGCCTCTATTGTCCGCAGAACCTTTTCATAGCCGCTCTCCTGCAGCAATTCATAAAAATGCTTATTCTTCCCCCTCAACCGAAGCTCCAGAAGCTGTTCGTTGGAAAAACCGAAAAATTGTTTCAGCACCGCAATCATTGCCACATCATGATAAGGATTATCCAACACCTCCAGATAGGCAAACAATCCTTTGACCTCCGCCGTCTCCAAAAAGGGCTTCTTTTCGCTGAAAGTGACCGGAATATGATTCTTGATCAGCGTATCAGCCAAAAGTCGGGTGGACTCCGAAACACTGCGCACCAGAATGGCAATATCCCTGTAACACAGCCGGCGTCTTTCGCCGTTCTCCTCCACCAAAAAGGTTTCCTCTTCCATCAACGCCCGTATGCGCTGTGCAATGAGGATTCCTTCGCTCTCTCCTCGCTGCACATCGGCTTCTTCTTTCCGCTCTTTGTGGCACAACAGAATCTCCGTTTCATACAGCGCCGGATTTTCCGGCTCAAAATAGGAAGCGCCCTGTACCAGCCGTTCCGTATCCCGATAAGAGATGGAGGAAAGTTTCTCCTCCATGATGTCGTCGAAAATAAAATTCACCAAACGGACAATATCCCGGCGGCATCGAAAATTCTGTGTCAGATAGATCGTTTCCGCCCAATCTCTTTTCGCATTGCCGCCGGACCGTTTCAGAAAAATATCCGGATTCGCCTGACGAAACCGATAGATGCTCTGTTTCACATCCCCAACAGCAAACAAATTCCGCTCATTTCGGGAAACCATGCGGAAAATCTGCTCTTGTACATCATTGGTGTCCTGATATTCATCTACCATTACCTCGGCAAACTTCTCCCGATAAGAGAGCGCCGCCTCTGTCGGAAGCACCATGCCATTCTCCCGTTTGCAGAGAACCCGGATGGTTATATGCTCCAAATCATTGAAATCAATTGCATTCTGATCCTTTTTCAGCTGACGGAACACTGCATCAAACCGAAACACCAGTTCCGCAATTTTTTGAATCAGCGGCAGGGTCTGCTCCACATCCGCTTTCATCTGCTCCTGCGTATGGCAAAAGAAAGTGTTTTTCATCGTCTCAATTTGTTTTGCGGCAAATTCCCGGTAGCTGTCCTTTTTCGGGCGCTCTATCGCCAAAGCATTCACCTGTTTTGCCAATGCAAAAAATGCGCCCCGGCGAGCAAGCCGCTCCGCCTCCTGAAAGCCGGAAAGCTCTGCTTTCATCTGTTCTGCCAGCTTTCCCTCCTCCGATTCTATCCGGAAGCGATAGGCATCGCCAAAAGCGGCAAACAGTTCCGCCGCGTGCTTGCAGATGAGTTTCATATAAAGATTGTCCTCTCCGGAAAGCACCTCTTGAAAACGAGCAAAACACCCCTCAAACCAATCTGCATAATAGGGCATGCTGACCAGAAAACGATAAATATCCAAAAGGATTCTCTGCAACTTATCATCATTTTTGTTGGAGGAATAAGCCTCCACCACCTGTTCAAAAACCGGATCTCCGGCTTCATAATATTCTTCCAACACCTGCTCTGCAGCACGGTTCTGCAGGAGTGTTCCCTCTGCTTCGGACAAAAGACGATAATTGGCAGGCACCAATCCGTCCAGCATATGCAGATTGTTTTTGATGACCTCACTGCAGAAGGAATGTACGGTGGTAATGCTGGCGTTCTGCAATGCCAGCAGCTGCCTTTTCAGGTTTTGGTCGGAAGGATGCTGAGCGGACCTTTTTTTCAATTCTCGCTGCAGCTTCTCCTTCATGCTGGAAGCCGCCGCCTTGGTAAAGGTCACTACCAGCATGCGATCCACGTCGACCGGGTTGTTCTTGGAAAGAATTCTCTGTATGATGCGTTCAACCAAAACCGTGGTTTTTCCCGAACCGGCTGCTGCAGAAAGCAAAAGGGAGGTATCGCGCGTATCAATAGCGACCTGCTGTTCCTGTGTAAACTTCATTTGCCCTCCTCCTCTTCACCTTCTCTTAATTTCTGTATCACGTCCTCCTTGCGGAGTTTCGGAAGCTCGTCCGGTCTGTCTCTTTGCGGATCAAAACCGCAGATATGGTTATAACCGCAATAGCGGCAACCGTCCACATCTCCGCATTTCACCGGTTTTGCCTCGGTTTTTCCTGCATAAATCTCATCGCAGAAACGCCGTGCCATCTCCAGCGCTCGCCTCAGCACCAACTCAAACTCTCCGAGTGTCAGCATATTCTTCTCTTTCAGTGCTTGAATTTCGCCGTCTTTTTTCAGAGCCGCATCCACAATATGTGACTTTCCGGAACTCTCCAACTCCTGATCCATCATAGAAAGAACCGTTTTGTCCTTCAAAAGAATTCCCTTCATCATAAAACGGCTGTGGATTTCCTCCTCCACCTGCCCGACATCCTCCATGGAACGAATCGAAATCATCGGATCATCTGCCGCCAGATAAGTCATGCTCCCCGGACGATATGCCGGATTCTGTCTGAGCAGGGTTGCAAGATATACCGCCAGCTGCAGAGAGAGCCCGTGATAAATCTCATTCACGGACAATTCCTTTCCGGAGGATTTATAATCCACCACCCGGACAAACTCCTCTGCCCGGTCAGCGCGGTCTATCACACCGTTCAAGCTTACCTCACATCCGTTGGAAAGGGTTAACGTGATTCCCTTCAGTTCCTGGTTTCCTGTGCCGAAAGACATCTCAAAGCCCAGCGGGGTGAAAACACTCTTCTCGAAATGATTCTTGATATTCAAAAGCGTGCGTGCCGCCACCCGCTTCAGCTTTTTGACGGCATAAGCATTTTTGCGGTTCAGGGTGTAGGCGCCGTTTTTCGGGTCTTTTAACAGCTTGTCAACCAAGCGTTCCGTTTCCGCTCGTATATACTCTTCGTCAATCTTATCATAGCCGATTCGCTTCGCCGTCCGGGAAAACTGCTCAATGACACTGTGAAGCATCGAGCCCATCGAAAGCGGATCCGGCTGCAGTTCCTCCACGTTCTGTGCTTTTAACATATAATCCATAAAATAAGCAAAATGACAGCTCCGATATTTTTCCAGCCGGGAAACACTGGTCTCCAGCTTTCCGGGATAGAGTTTTTTCACCAGCTTTTCGTCCACTGTTTCCGATTCTTTGCGGTGAAAATAATGGTCAAGGGCCGCTTGCGCCCGCTTTCGATACGCTTCGTCCCGCAAAAAGACTGACATCAGACCGCCGTTTTGCTTCTCGCAAAGCATTTCTGCCGCGCGGTCAAACAGCTCATCCTTTGGTGTGAAGCACAGATCTTCGCCCTTTTTTTGAACCGGAATATGCGGAAAAATTGCCCGGACTTCTCCGATCAGCACAGAAGGCTTCAGCGTCTCGCCTCCGTTGGAAGACGGATAACTCAAGATCAAATCGTTCAGAGGCGAACTCATAATTTCATAAATCTCGGTGTATTCGTCCACAATTTTCAACTGATTTCCTTTGGAAAGCTCTAAGCCATATTTTGCTAACTCCATCCGGTCTGTCTCGTTGATCAGCCCCTCACTGCGAAAACTTCCCGGAATTTTTCCCTCATTCAGCCCGGCAAAATAAATCGCTTGATACGCATTACTTTTCAGACGTCCCAAGCCGGTTATCATGACGCTGTCAAATCCCAGAGGAATGGTGGAAACCGTCTCGTCCCGAATGGCTTCCTTCAGAATTTCCTGGTATGCCTCCATGGAAATGATGCCATCCCCCAAAACCAAGGCGGTTTTCTCCAGCGCAAGACAAATTGCGTTATAAGCCTGAAGGGTTTGCATCGCACCGACCGGATCCCCATCCTGCTTTTTACGGGTCGCCGCAGCATCCATAAACGCAGGAATTCCTGCCTCGTTCATATAATCATAAAACCGAGCAGATTTCTCAGCCGCAGTGCTCTTTCGATTCATTTCCCGGGAAAGTCGGTTCAAAGGCGCATACACCGTTTGATAAATCTCCTGATATTCCTCTGTAGCCGAACACCTTCCCCAAATTTCTGCCCGTTCCAGCGCCTTTTGGAAAGCTGCATCGTCTGCAAGCTCATAGGGGCGGATTCCATTCTCCATCACAAATTTTTCAAAACGAAGAATCTTATCATACGCATCCGGATAAAAGAAACCGCTTTTCATATAAAAAAAGTAGGGGCGTCGATCGTTTCGGCGTGCACAGACCGACAAGGCATTGAAAATCAAGCGGACAATCGGAAGTCGAACAATATCCTCCTCCCCATCCAGATAATAAGAAATCTTTCGGTTTTCAAACGCTTTGGTAAGATAAGGTCGGTATTCCTTAAGATCCGGTACAATGACAGCAGTTTTTCCGAAATGCAGTTCCTGTTCTTCGGCTCTTCGCAAAATATCTGCAGCAATCCCTTCACATTCTTTTTGAATATCCGGATATTCCTCCAATACGATATGTTGCGGCGTCTCGTCACTGCTTTTGCCACTGTCACAAAAAAGATAGTCGGAGAGAAACCGAATCTCTTCCTTTTGTTCCAAAGTGATTTCTTCGATTGATCCACCCTCTGCCTGCGCCATTTTTGCCAGTTTGTCGCGGGTCAGCCAAGTGGTGTAAAAACGTTTTCCGTAATAGGAATCTCTTTCCGGCGTCATCGTTAATGCAACGGTTACCCTGTTTTGATGACGGAGCAGACTTTGGATCATCTGCATTTCCTGAAGTGTAAACCCGACAAAACCATCGATATAAATCTCAGCATCTTTTATGATGCCGGCGTCCAGCTCCCGGCAAGCCATGGTCAGTATATCGTCGTGATCCTGATAAAAACCGAAAAGTTCCTGTTCATAGGCATGCAAAATCTCCCGAAGATCGTGCAGCTTTTTCCTGAGACGATCCGAGAGATCCTTTTTTTGCAGCATTTCATCCAGTCGATTTTCATCCACACAGTATTTTTTCAATTCCGTGATATTCTCCGAAAGCATGGAAATCATGCGCGGATTTCCGGAGGCGCCTGCATAAACGGAAAGGCGCTCTTTTACCTCGCCCATAACCTTGTATAAAATCAATTTTTTGGAACAGCTGTCCAACAGCTGAAGCAGTTTTAAATCGGACCGCTTCCGCAGAAGAGAGAAAGCAAGCTTGGAAAAACTCAGCGTCTCCACCAAAAATGCCTGCTGTTCCCCCAGCTTCTCTAAAATATAAGTTTCCGCCTGAAATACCATCTGTTCCGGCACGATATAAATGACCTGCTTTTTTTGATGCATATTCTGTTGGATTTCTTTCAGCAGGAATGTGGTTTTCCCGGTCTTTTTTTCACCAATCACAAAACGCAGGGGCACTCTGCACACCTTCTTTTCTCTTTTGGTTTTCTTTTATTATAATAAACGTCCGTATCAATGGCAAGAATGAAGCATGATACGGATACAAATGATTGGTAGAGTTGCCATATGTGTTACAATCAAATAATGAAAAGGCGAGGATACGCTCTTTTTGTTCTATTGGATTCCCCGCAAAACAAAAAACAGAAAGGAGCCTCCTCGCATGCGTAACATATCCGAACTCATTTGGAACACAAAAGATATGTTTGCCGAACCTATCCATTTTTCAGGACAACGGTTCGATAGGGATAAGGAATTTCAATGCCTTCCGCATCAAATCTTTTTTTGATGGAATAACGCAAATCGCACAGCATCTCAAAACCATGGGTGGCATTTTCACTCCAAACAGACGCACGCAAATTCACCGAGGAATCCCCCAAATCCGTTACGCGCACCGGCACCGGTTCTTTTCCTTTCTCTTTTTCCGTCTCGCTTCGGTTGTCCATAAAATCCGGATGCTTCTGCACTTCTTCCTTGATGATAGCGATCGCCAGATCCAAATCGGAGGTATAGCCGATTCCGATGTCCAGAAAATTGCAGACCTTAGACTCCGCAAAATTCACATTTTCCAACACGGTTTTGTTCATCACGCTGTTCGGCACAATAATCCGGGAATTTTCCAGAGTTCGGATCACCGTGTGCCGCAAAGAAATGTCCTCTACAAACCCCTCGATCTTCTCGCTTGGAATGCGAACTCTGTCGCCCAGCTCAAAGGGCTTGAACAGAGAAATAAACATTCCGCTCACCAGATTGCCCACTGCCTCCTGTGCGGCAAATCCTAAAATCACAGCCAATATGCCGGAGCTTGCCAAAAAAGACATCACAAATTTCTGAAACGGCTCAAACTGCAGAAGAACCCCGGAAACACCCAAAATCCAAAGCACAGAAACAACAATTCTGCGCAAAAATGTCAGGTGCGTGGCATTGACTCTGCCCTTTTTCATCATCATGTGAAACAGCTTACTGATCAGCTTGGTCACAAGAAACGTGATTGCAAGAATGACGATACTGCCGATAAATTTACTGCTTCCTGCAATTGGCGTCAGTTTTTCCAATAACTGTTGCATTCATTCATCTCCCCTTATCTCAATCTACCGCAATGGGGACGCACTGGGCATGAATCAGCTCTTTCAGCTCCATGGGATTCATTTCAATCTGAAAGCCGATCTTTCCTCCGCTGAAAAAAATCGTTTCGTGTTGTTCACAGGAACTGTCCAAAACCGTGCGGTATTGCTTTTTCATTCCAATCGGCGAACAGCCGCCGCGGATATACCCGGTGACCTTGTTGATCTCTTTGACCGGAATCATCTCCACCGATTTTTCTCCGACTGCCTTCGCCGCTTCTTTCAGGCGCAGCTCTTTTGCAACCGGAATGACAAACACATAGTATTCCTTGCTGTGTCCTTTTGTCACCAACGTTTTAAATACTCTTGCCGGATCCTGATGCAGTTTCATTGCCACAGAAACCCCGTCAATGGCATTGTCCTCATGCTCATAGGTATAATGCCGGTAATCTATTTTGGCCTTGTCCAAAATGCGCATGGCGTTCGTCTTTACGGTTTCCTTTGCCATCATGATACCTCTCTTTTATCGGGGAAAAGGAAGCACTTTCACAGAATTTTCCCCGAAGAAATCCTTCTTTCCTTTTTAGTGTATCACACAAACAGATCGGACACAATGTATTTTTGCAGATCCCGTTTTTTTCTTGTTTCTTCTTCTTAAAATTTCAGGGCCGTTGCCCGTGAATTTCTCACTTGCAACAGCCCTGAAAGCAAATTATTTATTTCGCATCATATCTGGCTTGCGCCGCGTTGTACACATCCGTTACCTTCTGTGTGCCGATCTCCTCTGCGTGTTTCACCCATGTATTCCATGCTGTATCGCCTGTTTCGGACGGATTGCTGGAAAGGATGTATTTACTACAGAATTCCAAAGTATCTTTTTCGATTTTTGCATTGTAATCCGAGAAGACCTGCTGTTCTTCCTTAGTGAAGGACAGTTCCGGATCTTCCGGCAGGAATCCGCCGCCTTCTTTGTTCAGCATCATATCCTGTGCTTCCTGTTCCTTTTCGCTTAAGTTAAAATAAGCACTTCTGCGGTCGAATCTTCTGTAAAGACCGGAAACACACATTCCGTATTTTTCCTCCAGGTCGTTAATCTGAATCGATTTACCTTCCTCAAATCCGATATATTCTGCATGGGTTTTATCCTTGTTCCAATTGAAGGTGACGCCTTCGATACCGCAGGTCATCAATTCCGCGCCGTTTTCACTGATCAGATAATCCAGAAGTTTCAATGCCAAAAGGCTGTTTTTACCTTTCTTGACAGCCGGACCCGTGCCCACTCGTGACAATGTGATTACTTTCTGACTCGGACCCATTGGATTGGCATAACGCAGATCATAATCCGGGACAATTCCTCTGGTCTGTTCATAGAACTGATCCAATCTGCCGATCCAGTCCACGGTTGTAAAAGCACTTGTCGGCTGGGTCATTTTAGAGGTCCATGCCGCCTGTGTGCAAGTCAGAAATTCCGGGTCAATCAGTTTTTCATCATACATTTTTTTCAGAAAATCCAGCATATCCTTCAGATTCTGATCGGTAGCAGAATGTTTCCAGGTGCCGGAAGTTTCATCATAATACGGTCTTGAAATGTCCAAGCCTCCCCAGCTTTGACCAAGACGCCAGAAAATCGCTTCCCCGTTTTTGGAAACAAAAGGTGTGGAGGTGGGATACAGCGCTTTCAGCTTCTTCATCGCCTGATAAAACTCTTCTGGGCTGTTCCACATAGGAATATTATGTTTGTCAAAAATGTCTTTCCGGTACAGCATTCCATGATTCACATCCCGGTCGGAATCATAAGTCGGAACGACATACAAATTGCCGTCTGATGCCATATAGCTTTTCATAACTTTCTCCGTCTTAAGCTCTTGGGCTCTGTCTACATAAATGCTTTTAATGTTCGGAAGCTCATTTAAATGCTCGTTTACCGGTTCAAAGGCGCCCTGCAGCCCGTATTCGTTCAATTCCTGTACTGTCATGCCGCCCTGAAAAATGTCCGGCATTTGGTCTTTGGAGGCAAGCATAACCCTTGATTTTTCTGTCAGCGTAGCCCGGGGAATCTGAATCAGCTCCACATTGATTCCCGTCCGCCGTCTCAGCTCGTTAATCACAACGGATTGATTGCTGTCCTGGCTGGTATCGCAAAGCACGGTGATGGTTGTCGCCTTGTTATCCAACGGAAGCTTTAATCCGCCGGTTGTCTCTTCAAACTTCGCGATTTCCTCCTTCGTCATAACGCCGAGATCCACATCACTGTTCTTGCCGCAGCCGGAGAACAGCGCCACCGTCATGGCGGCAGCAATGCCTAAACTGAAAACTCTTTTTAATCCTCTTTTCATTCTCTTCCCTTCCCTTTCCTTTCTTTTATAAATTTTTTAACTATGCAAAACCAAAACAAAATTAATCCAAAGCAACCTCACAGTGCTGCTCTGCCGACTGATAAATCGCTCCCATCAGCTTGGA
>CAKRUL010000012.1 GCA_934403665.1 uncultured Clostridia bacterium
TTTTTGTTAAGCATTACACCATATGGTTTTCACAGGCAAATTTCTTGTGAGCCTGCGCCAAAATGCTCATGAATCCTATTATCCTTCCACCTTCGGCAGACCGTCAAATCCAATCTGAAGCTCTTCATCGCTCGGAATATAATCTCTCAATTGTCCGTTGTGGAACTTCTCATAAGCAACCATATCGAAATAGCCGGTTCCGGTCAGGCCGAACACAATGGTTTTTTCCTCACCGGTTTCCTTGCAGCACATTGCTTCATCAATAGCGACACGAATCGCATGACTGCTTTCCGGAGCAGGCAGAATGCCTTCTACTCTTGCAAACTGTTCCGCCGCCTCGAATACAGAAGTCTGTTTCACGGAGACAGCCTCCATCAAGCCGTCATGATACAGCTGTGACAGCGTGGAGCTCATACCGTGATAGCGCAAGCCGCCCGCATGATCCGCCGCCGGAATAAAGCCGCTTCCAAGGGTATACATTTTTGCAAGCGGACAAACCATTCCGGTATCGCAGAAGTCATATGCAAATTTTCCTCTGGTAAAGCTGGGGCAGGACGCAGGCTCCACTGCAATAATGCGATAATCGGCTTCTCCGCGCAGTTTTTCCCCCATGAAAGGAGAAATCAATCCGCCCAAATTGGAGCCTCCGCCAGCACATCCGATGATAATATCGGGGTGAATGTCGTATTTATCCAACGCCGCCTTTGTCTCCAGTCCAATCACTGACTGATGGAGCAGAACCTGATTCAGCACGCTTCCGAGAACATAACGGTATCCCTCGCTTTTTGTTGCAACCTCAACCGCTTCGGAAATCGCACACCCTAAGCTTCCCGATGTGCCGGGATGCGCCTGTAAAATCTTTCTGCCCACCTCGGTATCCATAGAGGGAGAAGGGGTCACCGACGCACCATAGGTGCGCATCACTTCCCGGCGGAACGGCTTTTGTTCATAAGAAACCTTCACCATGTATACCTTACAATCCAATCCGAAATAGGAACAAGCCATCGAAAGCGCTGTTCCCCACTGGCCGGCTCCGGTTTCGGTCGTAACACCTTTTAAGCCCTGCTTCTTCGCATAATAGGCCTGCGCAATGGCAGAGTTCAGCTTATGACTGCCGCTGGTATTGTTACCCTCGAATTTATAGTAAATCTTTGCCGGTGTCTGCAACTTCTCCTCCAAACAATAGGCACGCACCAAAGGAGAAGGCCGATACATCTTATAAAAATTTCGAATTTCCTCAGGGATTTCAAAAAACGCCGTTGTGTCATCCAGTTCCTGTTTGACCAACTCATCACAGAATACCGGCTGCAATTCTTCCTCTTTCATAGGCTGATGAGTTGCCGGATTCAAAAGCGGAGCGGGCTTGTTTTTCATATCCGCCCGTACATTGTACCAGCTCTTAGGCATCTCGCTTTCTTCCAAATAGATTTTGTAAGGAATCTCCTGTTTTGACATCTTCATGTCTCCTTTCTTTTTATTTGGGACGGGATAAAAAAATACCCTTATCCCAGAATCGTTTTCGTGCTGGGACAAGAGTATATCATTTCCATATAATCCTGCGGTGCCACCCTGCTTGGCGCTTTTGCGCCCTCTTTACGCATACCTTTGATATGCAGACTTTTGTTAACGGAGTGCCATACTCCGGCTCACATACTAAAAGAATTGCTCTTTTTTCCGCTCGCCCTCGGAAGTCCATTCAGTCTCCGTTTTCTTACTGCAATCCCACCATCTGCAGCTCTCTTAGAAGAAAAACCATGAAACCTACTTACTCTCCCTCAATGGTTTCTACTAACAGTATAGCAGAAAAAATTCTTTTGTCAATACTGATTTTTGCTTTTCCTTTCACCTTTGCATTTGCTTCACCGCGAAAAATCGTAATTTTTGGAAGCTTTCTTTTGCACGTTATAGTAGCAGTTCCCGAAAACTTACAAGATACCTGTCGGCGATGCGTTTGATTGCATCTCTTTCCGCCTGTGAAGCGCCATCCTCCACTGCGGTCACCATCATTCCGGCACTTTTGGCGCTTTGCACGGCAATCAAAATATCCTCAAACACCATACAGTATTGCGGTGAAACCCGGAGCGCCTTCGCCGTTTGCAGATAGAGCGCCGGGTTCTCCTTTCCTTTCCCGGCCTCGTCCGAGGTCATAATCACATCAAACCATTCAAAGATGCCGTTGCGTTTCAAAAACGCTTCCCCGTTTTTCCGAAAATTAGAGGTGAGAAGCGCCAGCTTTACTCCGCACTGACGAAGGTGCTGCAAATATGCAAAGGCACCCAGCTTTAAATCCAGTTCCTTTTCATAATAAGGGTACACCATGTCCATCCACTCGCACTGGATTTCTTCTGCCGTCATGTCCAAGGGATAGTGCTGTGCCAGATACTGAGAGGAGCTTTCAAAGGTCATATTATGAAACAAAGCATTTTGGCCGGGTTCCGGAGGAATCTGCCTTTTTTCCAAAAAACGTTTTGCCAGATCCTCCCAAATCCACATAGAATCCGTCAATGTGCCGTCCATATCGAAAATTGCGCCCTGAAAATTCATGTTGCTCCTCCGGTCGTCTTGTTCGTCCTCATGTCTTTCCCTCTCTCAAAGAAAACAGAGAGTTTCCTGTCATTGTTCCGAGACCGGCTCAAGCTGGTTCATCACAATCCCGGTTACCAGCTTCGGCCAGAAATAAGTAGACTTTTGCGGCATTTTTTCTTTGTATAATGTCACGTCCTTAATCTCACGGATTTTGGTTGCGTTAAGAATAAAACTGCACTGAAACGTTCCATCCTGTACCTTCTCGATCGCCTCCGAAAAATCACGGGTATAGCTCAGATTTTTCTGATTCGCCATATTCTCCTTGTCAATTCCAAGAAAACGTTCCAGAATGCCAGAATGGAGGATGGAAACATCCAGATTGCGATACGGTTCCGATTTTTCCGGAATTCGCTCGTCCATCAGCGTTGGATTCTTTAACGTCAGGATATAATAATAATCCTTTCCGGTATAGAAGCCGAAGTTCTTCCCTTCCCGCACGGAAAGTTCCCGTTCCATTTGTTTCGGATTTTCACATCTTTCCACTGCAAAATCCGCCGACACCTCTTTCAGAAAATCTTCCTCTGAAAAATTCCGCAAATCCCGAAGCATTCTATGGGTCGGAAAAACCAGCAAGCCCTCATTATCCATATTGACCAAAAACATCATGACATATTGAAACAGAGCGTCCTCGTCATATTGCCCCTTTTCTTCGCGCAGCTTATTGCGGTAATTCAAAGCAGTTTCATAACGGTGATGACCGTCCGCGATATAAAGCTTTTCTGCCTGAAACAGTCTGATAATCTCACGGACTTCTTCCCCTTCCGGCACAATCCAAACCCTCTGCTGTATTCCGTCATCCGTTGTAAAACAAATGTCCGGCTCGCCGGAAGAAAGTGCATCAATCGCAGGATAAATCTTTTTCTGCTCGTCCAGATAAAGAGAATAAATCTGCGAAAAATTGCAGTTGGTTGCACACATCAGACGAAAACGATCCGATTTTGCCTTAGAAAGGGTTTCCTCATGCGGAAGCACCACGCCCTTTTCAAATTCCTCCAGCTTCACGAGACAAATGATTCCTTTAAACGATTTGGACTCGCCGTTTTTCAGCTGAAAAATCTGTTCATAAACATACAGGCAATCCTGATCCTCCCGTTTCAGTACGCCCGTATTCAAAAACTCACGCAGCTGCTGTCCTGCACGGGTATACTTATTCTGCAGTTCGTTATCCCCTGCAAGCTCCATCCCGTATTCCAAACGAATGACATTGTTTTTGTTTTTTTCGTAATACGCCTTTTGTTCCTTCGGCGAAATGATGTCATAAGGCGGAGTCACCAACTCCTTCAAATCTCCGGCAACCTTGGGGTCATATCTGAGTCCTCGAAACGCTTTGATTTCTGCCATGTTTATATCCTCCAAACGGTCTGTTTTTCTTTTTTATTTTACACGATTCCGGAACATTCGTCAACCGGCGAAGCCGTCTGTCCTGTAATTTTAAAACGCTTTATCCGATCTCAAAAGGGAGCTGCGGCAAAACAGACTTCCTTTTGCCACAGCTCCCCTTCCGCTTTTATGTTTTCGGGTCACAGCCATAAAACGGCTAAAAGAATTTTCCGTGAATGGCTCTGACTGCTTTTTCACTGTCCTCTTCCGCCACAATTAAGCTGACTTTAATCTCGGAGGTGGACACCATGTTGATGTTAATCTGTTCCTCATAAAGCGCCTCAAAAATCTTGGAAGCGACGCCCGGATTCGATGCCATTCCTGCCCCCACCACGGACACTTTCGCGACGTCCTCGCGGTATTGAAACTCCTTTGCTCCGATATAAGCCTGATTGGCACACAAAATGCTCAACGCTTCTTCCAGATTTTCGTTAGAAACCACAAAGGAAATATCCTTTGTACCGTTTTGACCGATTGACTGCAGAATAATGTGCACATCGATATTCTTCTGTGCCAGCAGATGAAACAGCTTATAGGCACGCCCCGGCTCATCCGGAATCCCCACGGTCGATATCCGCGCCACCTCATTGTCTCTTGCCACTCCTCTGATTACCATCTTTTCCAAAAGGGATACCTCCTTCACGGTTGTTCCGGTTACATGCTGAAAACTGGATTTTACCTCCAGATTGACATTGTATTTCTGCGCCATTTCCACAGCTCGGTTATGAAGCACATTTGCGCCGGCCGATGCCAGCTCCAGCATTTCTTCATAGGAAATGTCCCGAAGCTTGACCGGATGCTCCACAATGCGCGGATCTGCTGTATACACGCCGTCCACATCCGTATAGATTTCGCATACCTCTGCACTGAGCGCCGCTGCAAGGGCTACCGCGGAAGTATCCGAGCCTCCCCGTCCGATGGTTGTAATATCGTGATTGCTGTTGATGCCCTGAAAGCCTGCGGCAATTACGATTTTGTTCTGATCCAGTTCGCCGAGCAGCCTCTGAGAATCCACCGACTTGATTTTCGCCTTGCCGTTGTTCCGATCGGTCAGGACGGGGAGCTGCCATCCGGTCAAGGATATCACCGGATAGCCCAGCTTTTCCAAAGCCATGGCAAGCAATGAAATCGTGATCTGCTCACCTGTGGACAGCAAAACATCCATTTCCCGCTTGGAGGGCTTTTCATTGATTTCCCGCGCTTTCTGCAACAATTCATCCGTTGTGTCACCCTGTGCAGAGACGACTGCGACCACCCGGTCTCCGGCGCGGTATCTCTCTGCAATCCTTTCCGCCACCCGGAAAATACATTCCCGGTCAGCAACCGAGGAACCACCAAATTTCTGAACAATCAATCCCATAACGGTTCTCCTAAATCTTCATTTCTTCTTTGACTTCCCGGAATTTATCTGCCGCATACTGAAGCTCCTCTTTGGTGAGCGCAGCGGACATCTGTGTCCGGATTCGTGCTTTTCCTTTCGGAACAACCGGATAAGAAAACGCCGTGACATAAACTCCTTTTTCCAGCATCCGCTCCGCCATTTCCACAGCGACATGTTCGTCATACAGCTTAATCGGAAGAATCGGCGTGCCGCTGTCTGTCACATCCAACCCGATTTCCCGAATTCTTGCACTGAAATAAGCGGTGTTTTCAAACAACCTGTCGCGGTATTCCGTTGTGCTCTCACACAATTCCAAAGCTTTGAGGGTTCCCTCCGCGATCGCCGGAGCCAGCGTGTTGGAAAAAAGATACGGTCTGGAGGCCTGACGAAGCAGATGAACCATTTCCTTTCTTCCGCTGGTATATCCGCCGCTGGCGCCGCCTAAAGCCTTGCCGAACGTTCCTGTAAGGATATCGACTCTTCCGGTGACGCCGCAGTATTCCGGAGTTCCTCTTCCGTGTTCCCCCATGAAGCCCACCGCATGGCTGTCATCCACCATGACAAGTGCATCATATTCCTCTGCCAAATCACAAATTTTCTTCAGGTTTGCCACCGTTCCATCCATCGAGAAAACGCCGTCGGTCGCAATCAAGCGAATTCTGGCATCCTTTGCCTCCTCCAGCTTTGCTCTCAAATCAGCCATATCATTGTTTCGATAGCGTAACCGTTTCGCCTTGCAGAGACGAACACCGTCAATGATACTGGCATGATTCAGCGCATCGCTGATCACCGCATCCTGATCGCTCAGCAAAGTCTCAAACAATCCTCCGTTTGCATCAAAGCAAGAAGAATACAGGATCGTGTCTTCGGTGCCCAAAAATTTGCTGACTGCCGCCTCCAACCGTTTATGTACCTCCATTGTTCCGCAGATGAACCGGACGGAGGACATGCCATAGCCATATTTATCATAGCTACTCTTTGCCGCATTCCGTATCTGTTCATGATTACAGAACCCCAGATAATTATTGGAACAGAGGTTAATGACCGTATCTCCGCTTTTCACCTTAATGTTGCCGCTCTGCGGGGTAAGAATCACCCGTTCGTTCTTCGTCAGGCCGTCCTGCTCAATCTGTTCATTTCTCTTTGCAATATATTGGTATGCCGTTTTCATCGGATTTTTGTCCCCCTTTGTTATTTCGCCCAGTTCAAAATGACTTTCCCGGCTTTCCCGGAATTCATCGCCTCAAATCCCTTTTCAAATTTCTCTGCGTCAAGCCGGTGCGTCACAATGTTGGAAATGTCAAGCCCGGCCTGTATCATGGCCGTCATTTTATACCAGGTTTCATGCATTTGCCTGCCATAGATTCCCTTGAGGGTAAGTCCGTTGAAGATGACCTTATTCCAGTCAACTCTTGCCTCCGGCTTCAGCAATCCCAAAAGCGCAATCTTTCCCCCGTGCGTCATATTGTCCACCATGGTTTCCAAAGCCTTTTCGTTGCCCGACATCTCCAGCCCCACGTCAAAGCCTTCTTTCAGACCGATCTTTTCTGCCACCGTGTGCAAATTCGCGCGAGCCGTGTTCACCGTGTATTTCAATCCAAGCTTTTTCGCCAGTTCCAGGCGATCATCATTCACATCGGTGATCACAACATTTCTGGCGCCGGAAAACTGACAAACCGCACCTGCCATGATTCCGATCGGTCCTGCGCCGGTAATCAGCACATCTTCTCCGATCAGGTCGAAAGAGAGTGCGCTGTGTACTGCATTTCCAAAAGGATCAAAATAGGAATATACTTCCTCATCGACATCCGGCGCACAGCGTCTGACATTTTCTTCGGGAATGACCAGATACTCCGCAAAAGCGCCGTTGCGGTTTACGCCGACGCCAAGGGTATCCTTGCATAAATGCCCGTTTCCTGCCAGACAATTCCGGCATTTTCCGCACACGATATGTCCTTCTCCGGACACAATCTCGCCAATCTTATCATTCTGCACATCGGAGCCAACCTCCGCCACCTCTCCGACAAACTCATGTCCGATGACCATAGGGGTATGAATGGTATGCTGAGACCATTCGTCCCAGTTATAAATATGTAAATCGGTTCCGCAAATTGCTGTTTTATGAATTTTAATTTTCACATCTCGTTTTCCGGTGATCGGTTCTTCCACCTCGTCCATCCAAAGACCTTTTTGAGGATACTTTTTCACCAAAGCTTTCATACTCATTTCACTCTCTTTCCCGCTTTTTATCATGCCGCAATGAAAGCAAACCGCGCAGATGGAACACTCTCAAAGAGGGTACCGCTCTTCGAGAACACCCTGCCATTCTTTCTTTGCTTTCATGGACAAACCTCTCCATGCAAGAGGAGTTCTTTCGGTTATCAGTATACCCCAAAAACCGTCCTTTCGTCAAGGACATTTTTATTATTTGTTCTTTTATCAAAAACAATTTTTCTCCGCTTTATAAAAAATGCTCTTATGCTGCTGAATTCTTTTTCGTCTTTCAGCAGCATAAAAGCAATTCTTTCCTTTTTCCGGGAAACGATCTGTTTTCTTATGATTGTGCAAGCTCGTTGTATTTGATATAGAGATCCGGTCTTCTCTCATGGAGATACATATTTTTTCTTGTAGTATACGACGGGCAGGAAAGCCAGTATTGATAATACGGCTTGTTTAAGTCGATGGTGGCAATCGCATAACCCTTTTTCTCTGCGTCATCCAATGTTTTCCCTTCCGGACTGATAATCTGCGATTCACAGCGCTGATGCACTGCGGAGGTAATCAAAAACGATCCGTTGTCACACGCACGCACCGCCAGCCGCTCTCTGTCAAAGCCGGCAGTAGGATAACAGATAACATCGGTGCCCTCCAAATGATAAATTTTGGACATTTCCGGAAAGAACATATCCCAGCAGATTGCAATGCCCACGGTGCCGAAATCCGTTTGGAACACCGGAATCTCTTCTCCCGGAACAATGCCCGCTTCGTATTCGGATAAGGTCAAATGCGTCTTTCGGTAAGTGCCGGCGATATTGCCCTGTCTGTCAATGAGCACTCCTGTATTATACAAACGCCCGTCTCTTTTTTCCCGAATGGAAAACGCAAGATAGACGCCATGTTCTTTTGCCTTCGCCTGAAATCTTCGAATCGGCTCATCGGTAAGCTCAAGTGCCGCTTCCTCCTCTGTGCATTTCACATGTCTGCTGTAAACGCACTCGGTCATAACAACCAGATCCGCCTTTTTGTCACGCATGATATCATCAATACGTTCCAGGTTTTGCGTCATGTTTTTTTCAAAAGTCCGCGGAACATCTGTTTCATAGTCCACGCCTACTGTCGCAACCGTGATTGTTCTGGCCTCGTATGGTCCGGTATACTCCAATTCTGCCTGCTTCGCCTGAACAAAGCCCTCCTGATGTTTCGCAAATCCAATGACCGAAATCTCAATCGCTGTGGTATTCTCCGGCGTGACAATACGATCTGTTTCCTCCAGATAGCCTCTGGTTAGTTGAACATTCTTGTCGTCCAGGCAGGTAAATACGATTTTATATTCCGCATTTTCCACTTCCATAGATATGTGAAAACGGTACATGCTGGACCCCTTGATTCCTTCAAAAAGTTTTACTGCTTTGCCGTAAGAATAAACCGATTTCTGAAGCTGAATCCGCAAGCTGTCCACATCTGTAACCACGCTGGAAGCAATGCATTTACAGGTATGATCTGTTGTCCATTTGTCTGATCTCATTTTTACCCCTTCTCTGTCCAATTCTTTTTAAATGATGTTGCTTCCATCAACCGGTGCGGCCGGAAAAATGCCAATCGCATCCATGAAAAAGGAGGAAGACCTTCTTCCGGCCGCCGCGCGGCTGTATGGGGGCGAGCCTGTAATCTTTCAGACCTCCCTATTTTGCATCATATCTCTTCTGTGCTTCGTTATAAATTTGAATGATCTTCTCTGCTCCGATGCCGTTTGCCTTCTCGACCCATGCATTCCATGCCGCGTCGCCTGTCTCGGTCCCCAACACATATTTCGATGCAAATTCTTTCCCGGCGGTTTCCAGCTTGGTTTTGCAGTCGTTGATAACGTCCTTTTCTTCCTTCGTGAAGGAGAGTACCGGATCCAGAGGATCCATATGCTTCGGATCCTTTGCGAAATCCTGTGCTTCCTGTTCTCTTTCGCTGAACTGGAAGTAACTGCTTCTGCGGTCAAACTTCAGATACATTCCCTCTGCGAACATTCCGTATTTGCTCTCCAGACTGCTCATATCCGGTGTATCATCCTCCGTATAGGTGAATTCCAGATATTTCGCTTTGCCCTGTTCGTCCAGCGTATAGGTCTCGCCGTTGATTCCCATGGTAATCAGCTCGGCTCCTGCCGGAGAAAGCACAAAATCCAACAGCTTGAACGCTGTTTCTGCTTTATCGTTCTTCGCAACATATCTCGCCCAGCAGACTTGGTCTGTTTCTTTCATGACCTGTTTCGGACCGATCGGATTCGCAAACCGCAAATCGTAATCCGGGGTGTTGATGGCCTGTTTTTTGAACATTTCCATTCTGCCGATCCAGTCCACAGTCGCAAACGCTTTATCCGTCTGCGTCATTTTGGAAGTCCATGCCGCCTGCGTCATCGTCAGAAATTCCGGATCCAGCAGTTTTTCATCATACAGTTTTTTCATGAAATCCAGCATATTTTTATACTGCGGATCCGTGTCGGTATATTTCCACACTTTTGCCGCCTCATCATAATACGGCTCATGCGCGGTCATTCCCCAGCTGTATGCCAATGTTTTGAAAATACCGTCTTTGCTTTTCAGTGTCAGCGGCGAGGACTGCGGATACAGCTCTTTTAATTTTTTCATGGCGCTGTAGAAGCTGTCCGGTCCGTTCCACATCGGAATGTTGTGTTTGTCAAAGATGTCTTTCCGATACATGGTTGCTCCCGTATTGACATCCCGTGCCCAGTCATATCCGTAAAAGCCATACAGCTTTCCGTCCGGTGCAGCATAGGATTTGAAAATCCAGTTGTTGTCCTTGTTGTCCACAAAGGTTGCCTTGAAGTTCGGCAGCTGATCGATATAATCCTCCACCGCCGCAATGGCTCCCTGGGTTGCCACATCATCCTTCACGTTGTCGTCCAGTCCCTGCCCGAGAATATCCGGCAGATCCTTGGAGGCAAGCCATACGCTGACTTTTTCTTTGACCGACGCGGCAGGCACGACCCGGAACTGAACATCAACGCCGGTTGCCTCCCGCAGTTTTGTTGCCACATAGGATTCGTTGAACTTCTCGTTGCTGCTGGTGATGGACCATTCCACCGTTTCGTTTTTGTCCGTCAGCGGCAGCTTCAGTCCGCCGGTGTCACCGATCTTTTCAGCTGTTTCCGGGTTGTAAATCGTGTTGCTTCCGCCTCCGCCGCAGCCTGCCAAGGGCAGACACATCAATGCCGAAAGTCCGAATGCAATCATTCTTTTCTTCATAATTTTCTCCCTTTCTCAATGGAATGTCACGGTTTCGTCTCCGTCTGTTTTCATACAATCGCTTGTCAAAACCGCTATCTGTTATCCCGATGGCTTTAGACCATTATAATATGTTCCCGAAGTCAACGAAATAGAGAAAGCCTTCGTTTTTCTGTGTTTTTTCAACATTTTTGAAAATCAAATCTATTTATATACGATCATTGTAATCAACTGCCCATAGGCAATCTGCAACACAATGCGGTCATCCTTCTCTACATCGGAGGTGCTTCCCGCACGGATATAAGGGTCTCTGCCCTCCCGTTCTTCGACCACACTGATTCCACCAATGTTTGCGTCGATCTCTCCCAAATAAAGACTGCCGTAATCTTCCTCCGCAACAAACCAATGCGGCACAAACACATAGTCGCCGTTTCTTCTGGAAATGTTTGTTGGGAAGATGCCGTTTTTGTTGCCTTCTTTTATGGTACCGGTCCACTCTTTTTCGCTCTCGTCCCAGTAAACCTCCAGCAAACGAATGTAGCCGGAGTTATCTTTGCTGAAACGAATGACGTCCCCAACCGCCAAATCGTTCACCGAAACCGTTCTTTCCTGTGCCGTCCCCTCTTTCACTACACAGGTAACAGGCGCATCTGCATCAATGTCAAAAAAGTCCTCTTTGCTGCCGTTTTGCACTTTGACGCGCTTGACGATGTCTCCGTTTGCATTCACGGTTTGTACCACCGATTTTACAACCACTGCAGGTGTTTCCAGCTTAAACTGCGGAGCGCTCCCTGCCCCTGCATCGGTGCGCACAATGACAACCTCCGGAAACCCGTAATTTTTCGTGCGGTTATACGCCTCCGTTAAATAGTCCCGGTCATTGACCAGATAATTTAAAGAAGCAACCTTAAAATCCTTATCGTCTGCTGTGGTCAAATCCTTTGGAATCATCAGAAGCTGCGTTGCATTCGTCAGATAAATTGAGCGATTCAACGTTTCGGGATCTCCAAACATTTTTCTTACCATCAGTTTATGCGTCCGGCAGAATCCGTCGGAAATGCTTCCCTCAAGCGTCTTTAAATCTTGGGCAATGTCCATCTGAACAATGCGGTTTTCTTCGTCCAGCTTGACGCTGACCAGCTGATCCAACGGATTGCCCAACAAAGTTTTCAATTGATCCAGCGTGAGATTTTTGTAAGAGATGCCGTTGATTCGCAGCGAATCCTTCAGGGTGTGGATGGAAATTCCTCTTCCTGTGCTGTAAAACTTTCCTCGGATCTGTGGATCAATCTTGCTGTCTCCGTCATCAAGCTGGATCAGGTACATGT
>CAKRUL010000013.1 GCA_934403665.1 uncultured Clostridia bacterium
GTTCTGATGCAGGATCTGATTGATTATGTCAATGGCGGAAAGCCGCTGCCAAAAAAGCCCATTCTGATTACTTTTGACGATGGCTATGAAAGCAATTACCGCTATGCGTTTCCTCTCTTGAAAAAATATCAGATGAAGGCGGTCATCTCGGTCATCGGATATTGGAGCGAGCTGTATTCCACCGAAACGCACAAGCACATCAATTATTCCCATCTGACCTGGGAGGAACTGAAAGAGCTGCAGGATTCCGGCATTGTGGAAATCCAGAATCATACCTATAATCTGCACAGTCTGGAAAACCGAAAAGGCACGCAAAAGCAAAAAGGCGAAACCTTTGAACATTATTCGGATCTGCTGAAGCAGGATTTAGGAAAGAATCAGGAGCTTCTTTACAAGGCGACGGGAGTGTGGCCGAATACCTTTACCTATCCCTTCGGATATGTTTCCAAAGAATCCTTTGCTATTATCAAGGAGATGGGGTTCCGGGCGAGCCTTTCCTGTCAGGAGGGCATGAATCATATCACACATGACCCGGAATGTCTGTATATGCTCAAACGATACAACCGCCGTCACGGCGCGGGAACACAAGCTTTTTTTGAAAAATTGACAAAAGAATAAGTAAGCCCGTCGGCTTGCTGGCAGACTTCATTCATATTTTGCCTTTTTGGGGAAACACTAAAGAAAAAAGGAGTTGTTTGGATGCTGCCAGAATTAAGCCGGCAAGTGGAAGAAATCCTGCACCCGGAGAAAAGCTTTGATGTGATCAAAAAGAAAACAAAAATCGGAGGCAAAGACGCCTGTTATTTCTTTGTGGATGGATTCATGAAGGACAGTGTGATGGAGCGGCTTTTGGATTTTTTTCTCTCCATTGATCCCAAAGAAATGGAGAAGCTGCAGGATGCACAGTCCTTTGCCGATTCGCAGGTTCCGTATATTGAAGTGGAGCTTTCCCGTGACAAAGATCAGATTGTGCAGCAGGTGTTAAGCGGTCCCACCGCCTTTTTTATCGACGGATATGAGGACTGCATTCTGATGGATGTGCGCACTTATCCGGCAAGAAGCCCGGCAGAGCCGCAGAAGGAGCAGACCATGCGCGGTGCAAGGGACGGCTTTGTGGAAACCATTGTATTCAACACGGCGATGATTCGCCGCAGAATCCGTGATCCGAAGCTGGTTTTTGACATGCACACGGTTGGCAAACGCTCCAAAACCGATGTTGTTGTGGGCTATATCAGCGATTATGTGGATCGTGAGCTGTTGCAAAAGGTGGAGGACACGCTGGAAAAAATAGAGGTCAAATCTTTGATGATGGGACAGCAGAGCTTGGTGGAAAGCTTGATTAAGGCAAGATTTTTCAATCCGTTTCCAAAGGTGCGTCTGACCGAGCGGCCGGATGTTGCGGCGGCTTCTGTGCTGGATGGAAAGATCATTCTGATTGTGGACAATTCGCCCAATTGCATTATTCTTCCCACTACCATTTTTGATTTTATTCAGGAGCCGGGAGATTACTATTTTTCCCCGATCGTGGGAGGCTATCTGCGCTTGGTGCGCAACGGAATTTTTGCGACCACGCTGTTTCTCACGCCTTTGTGGTATCTGCTTCTGATGCATGGCGATGCCCTGCCGCAATGGCTTCAAATCGTCAAGGTCAACGAGCCCAATGCGGTGCCTGTTTTGTTGCAATTGCTTCTATTGGAGCTTGCCATTGACGGCTTGAAAATTGCCTCTTTGAATACGCCGGATATTTTAAGCAATTCGCTGAGCATCATCGGCGCGCTTCTGTTGGGAGAATTCGCTGTGGAGGTTGGCTGGTTCGTGCCGGAAACAATCCTGTATATGTCATATATCACCATTGCAAGCTTCACACAGCCCAGTGTGGAATTGGGCTATGCCGTTAAATTTATGCGCATCCTGCTTCTGGTGCTTACCGCTTGGCTGGATCTGGCGGGGTTTATCGGCGGACTGATTGCCATCTTTTGCATTCTGGCAGCCAATAAAACCATCAATAAAAAAGGGTATCTCTATCCGCTGATTCCCTTCAATGCCCATGAATTCAAGGTGCAGGTGCTTCGGATGAAGCTGAAAAGCAAACGGAGCGGCAGATAAGCGGAGAAAATTTTTTTGAAAATATCGGAAATCATGCAACCTTTTTTCGGATTCCGCCGTCTAATTACCATCAAGACGTTAAGGAGAAGAAAAATGAAAAAACGGTATTTCAAATGCACTGCCGCGGTGCTGACAGCGGCTTTGCTTTCCGCAAGCAGTTTTTCGGTTTATGCGGCGCCTGCCGACATTGGGGGACACTGGGCGGAAAGCATTCTGTCCAAGTGGATCGGCGCGGAAAAAATTAAGGGCTATCCGGACGGAACGTTTCAGCCGGACAACCCTGTGACCCGTGCGGAGTTTGCACAGATTTTATGCAATGTGATGCAGAAAAGACCGCTCACTGAGGAGCCGGAGCATACCTTTGCGGACGTGAACAAGGAAGATTGGTTTTACGAGAGCGTCATGCATTTGGTGCAGGAAGGGGTAGCCGCCAAAGGAGAAAGATTCGATCCGGAAAGCTACATAACCCGTCAGGACGCCATGACCATGATTGGAAGAGCTTTCTATGTCCGTGCTTACGGCACGGAGGCAATTCAGAATTTTGCCGATTCCGATGCCATTTCCGAATATGCGGCAGAGATTATCGCCGGACTGGTGGAGAAAGGCTATGTCAACGGTTATGAGGACAACACCATCCGTCCGCTCGGCGAGATTACCCGTGCGGAAAGCGTGAAAATTTTGGACGGGCTCAATCTGGTGCATGACAAAAATTCGCTGGAGGGCATCATGGAGCGGATTTATGCCGGTGTGGATGAAGAGATGCCAAGGGTGGACAATATCGAAATCACAGCAGATCGCTCGCAGTATTTTCTGGGGCTGAAAAATCTGGACGATGTGGAGCGTGCCATTGCTTCCGAGGCGATGATCAGTTCCATTGCACATTCCGTCTGCCTGGTTCAGGTGAAAGAAGGCTGCGATGTGGAGACCATCAAGGAGGAAATCCGCACCTCTGTCAATCCGCGAAAATGGATTTGTGTTGGCGTTGAACGGGATGAGGTCATTGTGAAGAACCGCGGCAATCTGATTCTTTTGGTGATTGACCAGTTTGCACCGGAGAAGATTGCGGAAAGCTTCATGGCGCTGGATCTGGCAGAGACGAAGCCAACCCTGGTGCCCGACGCGGATCAGCTGTTGTATACGGACGGCTATTATATGGATGCCATTGGCGAGCTGCGCCCTGCATCGGTTCAGAACTTTGCCGATAAAGTGGAGGCGCTGAGCGCGCAGTATCTGAAAAACAGTTCCGGCATTTACTATGCTGTGATTCCGAGCAAAAGCTATTTTGTGAACGACCGCCTGCAAACGCCGTTTGATTATGCGCAAATGCAGTCGATTCTTGCACAAAACATCAAAAGTGCAGAGACGATCCCTCTTTTTGATACGCTGACCCTGGAGGATTATTACAAGACCGATCCGCACTGGCGGCAGGAAAAACTGCAAAAGGTTGTGGATCGCCTGGGCGAGAAACTGGGGTTTCAGATTGATCTTTCCAAAGACAAGCGGAACACCGTAGAGCATTTTACCGGACAGCACGGATACAAAAAAGAAAACTTTCCGTCGGAAGAACTGGTGTATCTGACCAATGATGCCATGGATCATGCGGTGGTCGAGAATGTCGAAAACAAGGATTTTCATCGGGTGTATGATCTGGAGAAATTGTCCTCCGACGCTCCGTATGACCTGTTTTTGTCCGGTCCCACGCCGCTTTTGACGGTGACCAACGAGACGGCGGCAACGGATCGGGAGCTGATTCTGTTCCGGGATTCCTCATCCAGCAGCTTGGCGCCTCTTTTGATTGAAAACTATCGGAAAATCACTTTGATTGATCTTCGGTAAATGATGAGCGCACTGCTTGGCAATTATGTCAATTTTGACGGCAAGGATGTTCTGTTTCTTTATGGAGAGCAGGTCATCAACCACAGCGAAATGCTGCGATAGAAAATGAGAAAAAGACCGGATTTTCCGGGTTCTATGCTCTTGCATTCTGTCGGGATTTGCTGAGCTTTTTTGGTTGCCTGAAAAGGAGCCGCTGCAAATGATTGCGTTTTGCAGCGGCTCCTTGTTTTTTATATCCCATTTTTTGGACGGTGCATTTGACAAAATCAACAAAAGAAACCGGGGAATTTCTATGAAAGATCCAAGGATAGGAGTAGAATAAAGCGGAATGTTGTGCTATAATGAGGAAGAACAAAAATAAAACTAAAAATGGGAGGTGTTTGAATTTGATTGGCACAATGAAATTCAAACGGATTCTCGCACTTACACTGTCTGTTCTGACGATGGTTGCAAGTGCGCCGGTTACCTTTGCCTCGGGGGATATTTCGGGGCATTGGGCGGAAACAGATATGAAGGATCTGATTTCCAAAAACTATGTCAAGGGCGATGAAAATGGGGATATTCGTCCGGACGAAACAATTACACGGGCTGAATTTATCACGGTAGCGAACCGGATTTTCGGCTATACGCAAAAGGCAGAAACTGCTTTTCCGGACGTGGATTCCTCCGCGTGGTATCATGATGCCTTTCTGACTGCGAAAGCACAGGGTTATCTTTCCGGCGATGAAAACGGCAACGCGAATCCCGACGGGTTGATTACCCGGGCGGAGGTTGCTGTGATTGTGGCAAGAATTCTGAAGCTTTCAGCGGCAAACAGCTTGTCATTCACAGATGCTGCGGAGGTTCCGCAGTGGGCAGCGGGCGCCGTTGCAGCTTTGTGTGAGAAAGAGCTGATTTCCGGTTATGCGGACGGTTCTTTCCGTGCCGGTGCACAGATTACAAGAGCGGAAGCTTTTGTGATTTTTGCGCGCATGATCCGGAAACAAACCGACGACAACCAGGGCGGAACCTCGAATCCCGGCAATATTGTCGGTTCGGGATCCGGCGGCGGCTCGGGTTCTTCCGGCGGAGGAAACAACAGCAGCACAGAAAACAGCAAGCCGGTTATTTCAAGAGTGGACGGCAGAAAAATCGTCTGGACTTCGGTAAAGAATGCGGAACGGTATCAGGTTTCCGTTCGATCGGAGAAAGTCGGGTAGGAAGTTCTTTATGATACGACCAAAACCAGCATCAATCTGGACGACACTGACCGGAAGTTCCTGCCGAAAGGGGAAGAACTGACGACAAACGAAACGGTTGTTGTCAAGGTGAAAGCTTTGCGCAAATCCCCTTACCGCGATTCGGATTACAGCAATCCGGAAAACGTTCGTTTTGTGTTTGAAAACAGCATTGCGCCGACGGACAAGGTTTCCATGGAAACCAGATGGACTCCGACGGAAACGCATTACATACTGAAATGGAACCCGGTGGCGGAGGCTTCTGCTTATCGCGTCCGGATTGTCTGCAACGATCGGGAAATTTTCCTGGAAAGACCGACCGTCACAGAGGTGGATTTGACCAAGCTGTTTGCACAATACGGCAATGATGCAACATTGGACTGTTTTGTGAAAACGCTTTCCTCACAAGAGGACAGACTGTCCTCTGAGGAGGTTCTGTACCGCGCTTTCATAGCGGAAAAGCGCAAAATGTGATTTTAAATAATAACTATAACACAGGAAATATTGTAAATGCGAGCAACAAGACGGCCTATTCCGGCATTGTCGGGGTTGCAGGACAGGCGGGATATGTGAAGAAGCTTCAATACCGGAACGATCACCTCCGGAACCGACAACACCAGCGGCATTTCCGGCTTTGAATATCCGCAGTTGATTTCCAATCCGCATGTGAGCAAGTAATCCCAGGCAGGAAAAGAAGGAGCGACAGCCCTCAGACAATCGGAAACCCAAAGGAAATTCCACAATGCAAAATGCCAATGGCTCCTTCATGGAACCATTGGCATTGTTTGTTGTTTGCGGTGCCGTGTGATTAACTGATTGGTCAAAGAATGTGCTTTGTCCTTTCCTCCAGCAGAGGACTGTAAGTGCGTTCTCTTAGAATGGTTTCGATCTCTTGGATGGACTTATTCCGCACGTTCACAAAAAGAATTCCCTGCGTTGTCCGGGCACTTGTCAAAAGACCGTTTCTTGAGATAAAATTTTCGTCGTCATATAACAGAGCGTCCACCGGAAGATTTGTTTCCGAAAAAGGAACGGTGAAAAAACCTCTGTCCTCCAGCGGATGTTTCAGATGTATGAGTTCGGGCGAAAGACTGATGACCATTGTTATTTCCCTTCTTTAAAGAATTTGGAAAGCTTTCCAATTGCTTTTTTTTCGATTCGTGAAACATAGGAGCGGGAGATTCCCAAAGATTTTGCAATTTCCCGCTGGGTTTTCGGGTTGCCGGTTTCCAGACCGTAGCGCAGCTCGATAATGTTCTTTTCCCTTGGGGTCAGACAGGAGGAAATCGCCTGATAGAGTTTGCCGGTCTTGATTTTCAGATCGACCTTGTTGAACACGTTCTCCTCCTCGTTGCTCAGAACATCGACCAGGCTGATTTCATTTCCTTCACAGTCCATGCCGATAATCTCATTCAGTGACACTTCGTTCACCAGCTTTTTTTCAGAGCGCAGGGTCATCAGAATTTCGTTTTCGATGCACCGGGCCGCATAGGTCGCAAGGCGGATTCCTTTGTCCATATCAAAAGAGGAGATCGCTTTGATCAGACCGATGGTGCCGATGGAAATCAGATCATCTGTTTCCTTGCCGGTCTGCGCATACTTTTTCGCCACAAATGCCACCAGTCTTAAATTGCGTTCAATCAGTGTATTTCTCGCTTCCTCGTCATTCTCTTTCATTCTTTGCAGCAGTTCTCTTTCCTCCTTGGCAGAGAGCGGTTTCGGAAAAGAGTTGCTGTTTGTCATATATCCCAGCAAAAACAGAATATTTTGCAGGAAGGTTGTCAGAAAAGAATGAAACCACATGCAGAACACCTCCATGCAAGATATATATGCATGGGAAGGCGCTTTTTTGCCTGTCTGCATTTTGTTCCTGTATAGATTTTCCCGGAAACCGCCTTTTTATACATGGTTTTGCCCTTTGCAGATGAAAAATTTCCTTGAAAACGGCGCAGAGATGCAGTATAATAAGCGAGTCAGAAAATCTGTTTACAAGGGGAAGGTGCATGGCTGTTTCACAACGGCTTTGTATCCTGTAAAGGGGGGGTATGGCGCTATGCCGTACGAGGTTATTTCAACAAAAGAAAACAAATACGTTTCACCGGGCTGTCCGGTGTATCTGGAAAAGAGTGCCGTTCTTTATCACACCGACACGAAGAAGCGATATGTGCAGCTTCGGCTGGTGAATGCAAGCAGAGCGGTCTTGACGGCGTGTACGGTTCAGGTCACGGCATTTCGTGCCGAACAGCAGATTTCCGCACAGCAGGATTACTGCTATTCCGATCTTCATGTGAAGCGTCGGGAGAGTTTTGGGCAAAAAGACCTGATTGTTCTATCATCGGAGGAGGAGATCTGCGATGTCAGGGTCGTTGTGAAGGAGGCTGTTTTCGGCAGGGAAAAGCATTGCTATGACGTCTCCGTTCCGCAAATCGAACGGCAGAAAACCGAGCCGGCGGAAGCGGTTTGCGGCAAAGAGCTGACGCAGGCGGTCAAACGGATTTTACAATATTCCGATGACGAACTGTATCTGCCTGCGGAAATGGAAAACGGTGTTTGGCAATGTATTTGCCGGACGTTGAACCGCGAAGAGGTTTGCTGTGCATGCGGTCAAAAGAAACAAGCCGTTTTTTCTCTTCTCGGTGACGGAACGAAGGAAGCCGTTGCCAAAAAGGCAGAAGCATATCGCAAACAGAAGGAAAAAGCACAGAAGAACAAAAGAAAATGGATCGGGCGGCTGGCAGTGTTGTTCTTTGCCCTTTCCGCCGCATTGGGCGCGGCAGATCTTTGCTATAGAGCGACAGACAAATATAATGCTTTCGGGAGGGATTCCTCCAAGGCATATGATACGGCAAAGGATCAGCAGATGCGCGAGTATACGCAAGTGCAGGAAAAGGCATTCATCGAGAGACAGTCGGCATTAAAAAAGTTTCTTTTGGCAAACAAAGAGAAACTCGGAGGAGAAATTGTCGGCTTCTCCGAATGCACCAACAATATTCATATCGACAATTTCAATGAGGAAACCTGGCAGATCAAGCAGAATGAGGAAGATCGCTCCAAGGTGGATTTGTATCGCTATTCCATCGATCGGGGGTATCGCTATGTGGACACGATTCCGGGAAGCGTTTCGGAATCCGATGCCGCGTGGGACCGGGATGCAAACGGTTTATCGGGCGATACCATCACTGCGGCAGGCGGAAAACTGTTGATGCAGATACCGGCGAAAAACACCGATAAGGGAAAAAACCCGGCATCCCTTCTGATCTATGACCCCGAACAGGGGCAGGGAAGCTGGCGCACCGTGGCGGAGTATCCTTACGGCGAGAACGGCTGTTATCTGAGCTCTGTCAATGAATCCTTCCTGTTTCCCGGCTATTTTGTGTTCCAGATTTGCACTGCACAGAAGGACAGCTATGTTCCCGATACAAAATTGCAGGCTTTGAATTGGAAAGAGAACCGGCTTGAGGAGGCGGATTTCGGATTCTCGGGGCAGCTGCCGGAGAAAATCACGCCTTCCGATACGGATAATGCTTTCGATTGGATCAGCTATGCTTCGGTCGGAAACCATTTGGTGGAAGCGCATCATACAGGAAATTCCGCGGATATTACGGTGGAAATCATCCGAGGAGAGCACAAGGGCATGAAGGAAACTTATTCAGCACATACCGTTGTTGACCTGCTGTATCTGAAAGCCGCCCGGTTGGGGGACAGCAGTGGTTATATCGGTGCATACATAGACGGCAAAAGAACCGCGGCAAAGCGGATGGAAACAGGCATATTGCTGTGCGCAGCGCTGGGATTGCTTGCGCTGGGCTGTGCTTTTCTGATAGGGAGAAAAGGGGGAAAAGAAAATGGATACACTTCATCTGACGGAATCGATATTGGATAAAACGACGGAATTGGCAAAGACATTGGGGATTCTTGCCATCGTTGTGCTTTTGTTGGTTCTTGCCGTATATTTTTTGCCGACGATTCTTTCGTGTGTGAGAGATGTGCGGTTCAAGGTTCCGATCGTCATCCTTCTGACGGTTTTTGTCGCCTTTCAGAAGATATGGATTTCTCTGGTGATCTGGCTGGTGTTGATGGTTTGGGCATTGGTCGGAAAAACAAACGTGAAAACCAAAGAATTTCCGGATATTGTGATTAAGAAAAATTAAATTGACCGGCGAAAGCCGCTCGAAAAGGAGAAGGTTGTTTTATGGACGTAAAAGATATTCTGATCATTGCGCTGGTGATATTCCTTGCATTGTTTGTCGTTTTTCTGTTGATCAGGGAATATATCAGCTGGTATTTTAAAATCAATAAACGCATTCGTTTGGAGCAAAAAATCAATAAAAATCTGGAGCTGTTAATCAAGGGGCTGGCACAGTCCAATATCTTGTCGGCAACGGTATTGCAGGAAATGCAATCCGACAATACGGACAAAACAAACAAGAGAACAACAGAATTTTCACCGGTTCCGGCAAGCGGCAATGAAAAGGCCTCCGCTTCTGCGGAGCAGAAAACGCCTGTCGAAGAAACCGAGCCGATTCCGGAGGATATTCCGGATCTGTAAAGGAGAGAAAACGCCATCATGTATCAATGGGATAAGCTGTTTAAGGGAGCAGTCCGCATCGAGGAAACGCCGGCAGGTGTGATTGCCCGCCGCTTTACGGAACGGCAGCTTGCTTTCTATGCCTCGGTGTCCGAAATGTCTTCTATCCGGGCGGCAGGCGGCGCAGGAATCCGCATGGAATTCATCACCGATTCGCCCGAAATTTCCTTTTCTTATGAAACGACTGCTTTTTGCCGGGATTCTCTGTATTTTGATTTTTACGAAAACGGAGTTTTGTGCGGTGTCGTCAAAGAGCCGGACAACAGTCCGGGCGGAAGCGTTTCCTATCGCAAGCATTCTGCCGGTGATACCCGGATAACCATTTATTTTCCGTATACCTGCGGCATCGTCCTGAAGGAGGTTTCCTTGGGCAATGTGCAATATATTGAGGAGCAAACCGTTCATTATTTGGCGCTGGGGGATTCGATTACCCAGGGCATGGACGCAAAGCATGCTTCCTTCAACTATCCGGCGATTCTATCGCGTTATTTTGGCTGGGATTATCTGAACCAGGGGGTAGGCGGCTTTTATTTCGACCCGGCATCTCTGGACGCAGATTTGCCCTTCCGACCGGATATTATCACGGTTGCTTATGGTGTGAATGATTGTTATATGATCAGCATAGGGCAAAAAACGCTTGCAGAAGTGGAACGAGCGGTAAAATCCTATATGGGCAGATTGCGCACGCTTTCTCCGAAAACGGAGATTTATGTCATCACGCCGATCTGGAGAACCGCCGAATATGAGGATGCGGACATTGCCTCCGGTTTGCGGAACATGCGGGAATTGATCGCCGGGGAAGCGTCAGAAAGAGGCTTTCGGGTGATTGACGGGGAACGCTTGGTTCCCCATGACAGCGGATTTTTCGGAGACGGAGCGCTTCATCCCAATGAGATGGGCTTTCTGGAATATGCAATGCATATGATTCCGCAGATGCAGTCGATTTCTCAAAAAGGATATTGTATCCCGAAATCCATATAAAGAATTTGTGTTTTTCGAATCAAAAAAGGAGCTTTCAGCAGCTCCTTTTTTTTATAGCGGAACGCGGTCATACTCAATAAATTTATCTTCAAACCTTTTGCAGAAAAAATTTTGATTGACCCTCTATTGCTCTTGCATCTGAAAAACAATTTTTTTCAAAACTTCAAAAATATTAGTCAAGACTTGAGTGCGAGAGGTTGAAAATCTTGCTTTGATATGGGTAATGTATTTATATATTCCGAACAGTTTTATGTGTTAAGACTTGGTTAAAATTTATAAATATATTAAAAGTTCTTGACAAATACGACAGGTGTAGTGTATTATAAATTCATAATACGACAGTGGTCGTAGAAAGTGAGGTAATTATCTTGCAAAACTTTGAAAAAAGGCTTCCGGACGCGGAACTCGAAATTATGAAAGTGATATGGCATAATAAGTGTCCAATATCCACAAGTGAGGTGAAAAGAATTATTGACGAAGAAAGCAGTGCCAACCGAACGCAGCAAACTATTCAAACGCTTATCAACAGGTTGATCGCAAAGGAATACATTGCAAAGGACAAACGGGGAAAAGAATATATTTATACGCCGCTTGTTGCCGAGAAAGATTATGTTGAATTTGAAAGCGAACGATTTTTAAGAAAAATGCACGGAAATTCCGTCACAAATTTAATGAGGGCATTGTTTGACAG
>CAKRUL010000014.1 GCA_934403665.1 uncultured Clostridia bacterium
GAGGCATGTGGCATTTCCAAATACCGTCACAGAAAGGACGAGGCGGAACGGAAACTGTCGAATACCAATGACAATATTCTTCGGGTGGAGGATATTATCCTGGAACTGGAAAGTCAGCTCGGGCCTTTGAAACTGCAGAGCGAGAAGGCGAAAAAATATTTGGTCTATCGGGATGAACTGAAAATTCTGGAGGTCAATGTCTGGCTGGATACCATCGAAAAGCACCGCTCCTCTTTGCGGGATCTGAATGAAAATTTTCAGAACTGCAAAAAAGAGCTGGAAGGGGCAAAAACCGACTTGGAACAGACCGACAGTCGGATTGAAACCCTGCTGGCGGAATCGAAAAATCTGCAGGAGGACACCGATAGCTTAAACCAACAGTATCATACCGAGGAGTATCATACAAAAACCTATGAAAACCAGATTGAGATTTTCAAGAACAATATCATGCACAACAATGAAAACATTCACCGTATGGAACGGGAAAAGCATGAGATGGAAAAGAAAATCGACAGTTTTCATGCCTATATCGATGAAATCACCCGAAAAATGGAACATATCGAAGAGAAACGTTTGGAAAAGCAGAAGGCGATCGAAGAACTGCAAAGGGAATTTTCCAAACTGGCAGATTCCATTGCGACGCACAACAGCTTTATCGATTCTCTGAAGGAAAAATTGACCGAACAGAACCATACGGTATCTACGCTGAACGCGAAAAAAGCGGCATGCGAATCCCTGGTGGACAATTTGGAAAGCCGCCGCAAAGCGATGGAAGCGGAGATGCAGGAGAAAATAACCGCGATCAAGAGGCTGGAGGCAGAGATTGCCGATTATCAGAAGGAATTAAACCGACTGGAAACAGAAGAACACAACATCGCGCAAGAGATTGAACGCCTGCTTTGCAAGGAAAAGGAGACGGAACAGCAGTTCGAGGAAAGCAACGCCTCTTTTCAAAAAGCGAAAAGCGATTATATGGCGGACAAGAACCGCCTTGGCATGCTGCGGGACATGGAAAATGATTTCTCCGGTTATCCGCGCAGTGTCAAAGAGGTTCTGACTGCGCACAAAAGCGGAGAGCTGTCCGGCCTTTCCGTCTTTGGAACGGTGGCAAGTGTGCTGGATACCAAAAAAGAATATGCACTTGCGATTGATGCCGCTCTTGCCGCGGCGACCCAGTTTGTGATCGTGGAGGAGGAGAACGACGCCAAGTATGCGATCCAGTATCTGAAGAAAACGAAATCGGGGAAAGCCACTTTTTTGCCGATCCAAACCGTGAAGTCTCAGAAACCCTTGAACGATGAGGTCCGGAAGGAAAATGGATGTGTGGGAATCGCATCGGAACTGGTGCAATATGAGCGCCGTTTTTCCGGGATCGTGGAAAATTTGCTGATTCGTGTCGCGGTGTTTGATACGATAGACAACGCCATTATGGCCGCACGCCGTTTCCGGCACAGCTTCAAGATTGTCACCTTGACAGGAGAGGTGCTGAATGCAGGGGGTTCCATTACGGGAGGAGGGTTCCGAAACAACACCGGAGCCGTTTCCAGAAATGCGGAGCTCCATGAGCTTGCCGAAAAGATGAAAACATGGCAGGCACGTCTTGACCGGGCGGAGAAAGAGCTGGCTGAGAAGAAGCGTGAAATTTCCGCTGTTCGGGAAGAGACGGAGCAGGAAAAACAGAAGAAACAGCAGGTAAACACAGATAAGATTAATCTTCTTTCCAAAATTCGCTTGAACGGACAGCTGATGGAGGCACTCAGGAAGGATTGCTCTGCGCTGGAGAAGGAACGCAGTGAGCTTGCGGTGAAGATGGGACAAAACGAGGGCAATCTGCAAAGCTTTGCGCAGCAGATGGATGCTCTGCAGCAGTCGATTGCCGAATTGGAGGCAAAGCTTCTTCAGAACAATCAGGATTATGAAAAGATTATTCAGGCAAAAGAAGAATACAACGGACGGATTGCCGATGAAAAGCTGGCGCTTGGCTATCTGGAAAAGGATTTGAATACAGAGAAGGACAAACAGATTTCCGTAAACGGTGAAATCAATGTGCAGAGAGAAGCCTTATCCTCCAAAGAGTCCGAAATCGAGGAGGCAAAGGCAAAAAATGAGGATCTGCAGGATGAGATTGACTTCAAGTATCAGCAAATTTCGCAATTGCAGGAGAATCTTGCGGAATACCAGAAAAAGATGGAGCAGAACAAGCAGAAAAAGGCGGAGTGTGAAGCCTCCCTGTTAAAGAGTCAGAACGGCTCCAAGGAATTGAGGGACAGGCTCATTGCACTGCAGGAGGAGTATTCACGGCTGGAATCCAGGACCACGAAAGCGGAGACCGAGCTGGAATACATCATCAACAATCTGTGGGATTCTTATGAACTGACGGTGACTACCGCGACAGAGCTGAAAAAGGATATTGGCTCCGTCACAGCGGCAAATAAATCAATCAATGAATTGAAGAATAAAATCAAGGATTTGGGCAATATCAATATCGATGCGATCGAGGACTACAAAAATGTCAATGAACGTTATGAGTTTTTGACCTCGCAGAAGGAAGATCTTTTAGAGGCAAAAAGCAATTTGGAGCAGATCATCACGGAGATGCTGAAGCTGATGAAGACCATTTCGGAACACAGTTCGAAAAAATCAGCACGGCATTCAACGAGACCTTCCAGGAGCTGTTCCGGGGAGGAAAAGCGGATTTGCGTTTGTCGGATCCTACCGATCTGCTGGAGAGCGGCATTGAAATCGAGGTTCAGCCGCCCGGCAAAAAGCTGACCAACATCAGCTTGTTTTCCGGGGGAGAAAAGGCGTTTACGGCCATTGCATTGTTATTTGCCATTTTGAAGGTCAAACCGACTCCCTTCTGCCTGTTTGATGAGATTGAGGCGGCGCTGGATGATGTCAATGTATACCGTTATGCCGATTACCTGAAGAAATATAAAGAGGGAACGCAGTTCATTGTGATTTCTCACAGACGAGGCACGATGGAGGCGGCGGACACGCTGTATGGCGTCACAATGCAGGAAAAGGGAGTTTCCAAGCTGTTGAGCCTGGACATTGACGAAGTGGAAGAGATGGCAAAATAGGTTGGACCTGCAAAACGAATCGAATTTATGATAGAAGAGAAAGGATCCAGATACATGGCTTTTTTTGATAAATTAAAACAAGGGTTGCAAAAGACCCGCAATGTGATAAAGGACAGGATAGACGATGTGTTTTCCGCATTTCAGTCGGTGGACGAAGAGCTTTTTGAGGAGCTGGAGGAGATCCTGATTTCCGCAGATGTCGGCGTGGAGGCCTCTCTTGAAATCATCGAGCAATTGCGCCGGAATACGAAGGAAAAGAAAATCAGCGATGCGCAGGAGGCAAAACAGGAATTATTCTGCATCCTCAAAGAAATTTTAGAGGAAAATGACACGGAACTGAAGCTTTCGACTTCCCCTTCGATTATTCTGGTGGTCGGCGTGAACGGTGTCGGCAAGACCACCTCTATCGGGAAGCTTGCAAATCGATTGAAGCAGGAGGGAAAATCGGTGATGATGGCGGCAGGCGACACCTTCCGTGCTGCGGCGAGTGAACAGCTCTCCATTTGGGCGGAACGCACAGGGGTTCCCCTGGTAAAGCATCAGGAGGGCGCAGATCCCGCCGCTGTGATTTATGATGCCATTACCTCGGCGAAGGCGAAGCATATTGATGTGTTGATTTGCGACACAGCAGGGCGTTTGCACAACAAGAAGAACCTGATGGATGAATTGAATAAAATATTCCGTGTGATCCAGCGGGAACTGCCGGATGCGGATCTGGAGGTTCTTTTGGCGCTGGATGCCACAACGGGACAGAATGCGGTGATCCAGGCAGAGGAATTCACAAAACAGACCAATGTGACCGGAATTATTCTCACGAAATTAGACGGCACGGCAAAAGGCGGCATTGTGATTGCCATCTGCAAAAAGAAATCCATCCCTGTCAAATTTATCGGGGTGGGAGAAGGAATGGACGACTTCAAAAAATTTGATGCGGAGGAATTTGCGGCGGCGTTGCTGGATTAAAATTGTCTCACAGACCGTTGTATTCTTTGAACAGGAGGTATCCGAATGAGCAAAATTGCGAAAAGGCTGTTGATCATCTTTCTTGCGGCAATTGTCCTTGTCGGATTGTTTGTCGCAGTCAATATTTATTTTACGTATATTCAGTATCAGGAGATCGGAGAGAATTATACGCAGGTTTATCTGACCAATCTGCAGGCGAAGCTCATCACTCAGATGGTAAGCTTCCTGTTCGTTTTTCTGATTTTTTGGGTCAGCCTGCTGTTTGTGCGGAAAAATTTGTTGAAACTGGATGATACCTTTGGATTTTTAAGAAGCAATTTATTGATTTTTATTTTCACGTTCTTGCTGTCGCTGATTGCAAGCAGCATCATTCAATCCACCGTCTATGAAAGGCTTCTGCAGTTTTTGAATCCGACGATGATGTCGCAGGGAGATCCGATTTTTAATAAAGATATCGGTTATTATCTCTTTCAGAGACCGTTTCTGATTTCCCTGTGCGACAGTTGCTTTGCTCTGATGAGTTTTATCGCGGTTGCCGTTCTGATTGCCTATATGATTCTTTATGCCAAGCTTGGGCTTTTGAATATTTCCGAAATTTTTAAAGTGCGCGGAATTGTTACCCACAATGTGGTCAATGTTGCAATTTTGATTCTGATCAAGGCAATCAGCTATATGTTTAAGGCAGAGAGCATTCTGTATTCCGAGAGCGGCGCGGTTTACGGCGCAGGATATACGGATATTACCGTGTGGATGAATTATTACAGGATGATTCCGTTTTTGCTTTTGACCATTGTTCTGCTGACGATGATTTTTCTCTACCGCGGAAAATACAAATGGAGCATCGGCACCATTTTAATTTATCCCGTGACCTATCTTGCGTTTTTTGTGTTTTCTCTGGGACTGCAAACCTTTTATGTCAAACCGGAGGAAGTGAACCGAGAGGCTCCCTATATTGCAAACACCATCAATCTTACCCGGCAGGCATACGGGCTGGATCATATTGTGCAGAAGGAATTCAACATACAGTATAATCTGACCGCAAATGACCTGGAGGCGAATAAGACGACTTTGTCTAATATCCGTATTATCGATTATGCCTCTACGCTGAAAGCAGTGAATCAATTGCAGGGAATCCGCAATTATTATTCCTTCAATGATATTGAGGGCAAATCGGCGGCAATCGCTTTGGCGCCCCGTGAGTTCAATAAAGAAAAACTGGACACCACAACCACCAATTTTATCAACGAGAGACTTCGTTTCACACATGGTTTCGGTGCTGTGGGGATTCCGGTCAATCAGGTCACCAAGGAAGGGCAGCCGGCCTTCTTTATCAAGGATATTCCGCCGCAGTCTACGCAGGGATTTCCTGAAATCACACAGCCGAGGGTCTATTTTGGGGAGAGCACCAACGACTATGTTGTGGTAAATTCCGGCTATAAAGAGCTGGATTATTCTCAGGGGCAGGAGGATGCGGAGTTTTCTTATGACGGACAGGCCGGCATCCCGATGAACCTGTTTAACAAAGTTTTGTTCTCGGTGTATAACGCCGATTTCCAGATGCTGATTTCCAGCTTCATTGACCAGGACAGCAAAATTCTGATTAATCGCAATGTTTTGGAGCGTGTGAGTAAGGTTGCGCCCTTTCTGGAGGTGGACAACGATCCCTATATGGTAATTGACGATGCCGGAAAATTGAAATGGGTGGTGAATTGTTATACCACCAGTTCCGAGTTCCCGTATTCCCAGTCGGTCAGCTTCAACGGGCGGCCGATCAATTACATCCGGGATTCCGTCAAGGCGGTTGTGGATGCCTATGACGGCACGGTTACTTTTTATATCACAGAACCGGAAGATCCGGTGGTACAGACCTATCGGAAAATCTACCCGAAATTTTTCAATGAAAATCCGCTTCCGGCTGATATTGCATCGCATTTGCAGTATCCGGAAAAAATGTTTAAGGTGCAGTCTACGGTATTTAAAAAGTTTCACACAACCAATACGGATACTTTTTATAACCGGACGGATGTCTGGGAATACTGCAAAGAAAAGATACAGGGAGAAGCCAAGCCGGTGGAGCCTTATTACAGCTTGATGCCGCTGTTCACAGAAAAGGAAGAATTGATTTTGATGATTCCTTATACCTTGTCCAATAAGGATAATTTGGTGGCGTGGCTTGCAGTCAGCTGTGATGCTCAGAATTACGGAAAAATGGCTCTGTACACTTTCCCGAAGGGAGAAAACGTGTATGGAACGATGCAGATTGCCAATCGAATCGACAGCGACCCGAACATTTCCAAGGAGATGACGCTGTGGAGTCAGGGCGGTTCCTCGGTGACCCGGGGGAATATGCTGGTGGTTCCGATTCAAAATTCTTTGTTGTATGTCCAGCCGGTATATATTTCTTCCAGCAACGATTCCTCTATTCCGGAATTGAAACGGGTGATTGTAGCATATGGCGACAAGATTGTGATGGAGGCAACGCTGGAAGATTGTCTGATGAATCTGTTTCACTATAAGCTGGAAGCGGATCTTCGCGGGGAGGCCAGCACGGCGCCAAGCGTTCAGGAACCGGCGGAAACCGGGCAGGAAGAGCCGCAGGTCACACCCTCCGCAGCTCCCAATGAATCAGAGAAGAAGGTTGTTGAGCTTTATGACCGAATGAAAGCTGCTTTGAACAAGTCGGATTGGACAGAATTCGGACGTTCTATGGAGGAACTGGAGAAGGAGATCAACAAGCTGAGAAAATAACGGCGGAGCTTTTCTACACCAAACGGACAACATCTGCCAAAAACAGGCGTCCTTTTCGGGCGCCTTTGTTTCGGAAAAAGGAGAATGCACATGAAAATCACGCCGCCTCGTATTCGGGAGGAGCTTTGTGAAGCCCTCTCTCTGACCACCGCCGTTTTTGACGCTGTCGGTCAGAGGGAGGATCTTGCACATTTTCGTTTTTCACATCAAAAGCTGGAGGAAATACAAGCCTCGGCAGTTGAGTGGAAAGGCTGTGTTTTTGAAAACACGGTGTTTCAGAGCTGTTCTTTTCCAAAAGGAGGCTTTCAGGACTGCGTTTTTATGAATTGCGATCTTTCCAATCTCAATCTTCGGGACAGCTCTTTGCAGCGCGTCTTGTTTGAAAACTGTAAACTGACCGGTCTGAATCTGTTTGAGAGCTATCTGACGGACGTTTCTGTGTACCGCAGCAACGGAAAATATATCAATCTTCCCGGTGGAAAGCTGAAAAATGTCCGGTTTGAGAATTGCGATTTGTCCGGTGCAGTGTTTGATTCCTGCGAGCTGAAGCAGACTGTATTTTGGAATACCAGGCTGAGCGGTGCGGATTTTTTGCATACGAGATTAAACAACATTGATGTGACAACCTGCGAAATTGACGGAATTTCTCTTTCCGGGAGTTATGAACTTAAAGGAATCGTTGTCACTCCTTCTCAGGCTTGTGAATTGGCACGGTTTTTAGGGGTAACGATTCAGGGATAAAACCAATGTTTACGAATAAAGGGGTTAAGAGGGGATTATGGTTTTCAGTTCACCGATTTTTTTGTTCTTTTTTCTGCCCATTTGCCTGTGGGTATATTTTTTGACGCCAAAGCGATTCAAAAATTTTGTATTGTTGATTGCCAGTTTCATTTTTTATGCGTGGGGAGACCCGGTTTTTATTCTTCTGATGTTGCTGTCGATTCTGCTGAATTACTGCTTTGCTTTTCTGATTGACCGCGGTTCGGGCAAACTGTGGCTGACAATAGGGGTCAGCTGCAATCTTTTGTTTCTGATTTTCTTTAAATATTTTAATATGCTGGTGCAGACCGTCAATCATTTTTTTGCGATTGAAAGTATTTTGCCGGAGAGCTTGAAAAATATTGCTTTGCCGATTGGCATTTCCTTCTATACGTTTCAGATCATGTCTTATATCGTTGATGTGTATCGCAAAAATGTGCCGGTTCAGAAAAACATTCTGAAATTGGCATTGTATATCTCACTGTTTCCGCAGTTGATTGCGGGACCCATTGTACGGTATACCGATATTGTGGGGCAGATGGACGATCGCAAATGGGATTCCGGAAAGATATGCGAGGGGATTTCCCGTTTTATTGTGGGGCTTTCCAAAAAAGTTTTCATTTCCAATACCGTTGCGCAAACAGCAGATTTGATATTCCAAACGGATTACACAACGCTGGGGGGTTCTGGAGCATGGCTTGGCATCATTTGTTATACCCTGCAAATTTATTTTGATTTTTCCGGTTATTCCGATATGGCGATTGGACTGGGAAAGATGTTTGGGTTCGACTTTTTGGAAAATTTCAATTATCCTTACATTTCAAAATCCATTCAGGAGTTTTGGCACAGATGGCATATCAGCCTTTCCTCGTGGTTTCGGGATTATCTTTATATCCCTTTGGGCGGAAACCGAAAGGGAAAAGCGCGGACTTATCGGAACAACGGCATTGTATTTCTTCTGTGCGGCTTATGGCATGGAGCCAGCTGGACGTTTGCATTTTGGGGATTGTATCACGGTGCTTTTTTGATTTTGGAAAAAATGGTTTTGGGAAAATATCTGAAAAAACTATGGGTGCCGCTTCAGCATTTGTATGCGCTTTTGGTGGTTATGGTTGGCTGGGTGTTTTTCCGCGCGGATACCTTTTGGGGCGCAGTGCAGTATCTGAAAGCAATGGTAGGCATGAATGGGCTTGGCAGCATCAATCCGCTGGCTTTGAGTAATTATCTGATCGGGATTATTTTGATTGCGGCTGTTGCTTCTGCTCCTGTTTTGCCGAAAATCAAGAACTATTTTCACGGATGGAAAAAAGACGTGGCGCAATGCTTGGTTCTCAGCCTGCTTTTTGTACTTTGCAGTGCCTTTCTGGCAGGCAATGAATACAATCCGTTTATTTATTTTCGGTTTTAAGGGGGTGAGGGTGTGAAGAAAATAGTTCAGACGGCTGTGATCGGGGTGTTTCTTTTGGCGCTTTCCATCCCGTTTCTGACCATGAGCACAGGCCTTTATGTGGAAAAAAACGAGGAAAACCGCACCCTGGCACCGAAGGTGCCGGTTTATGATGTCAAGGGATATGAAGCATATTTTAATGACCATTTTGGATTTCGCCGGGAACTGGTTTCCCTTTGCAGTTTATGGAAGGGAATCACCGGAAACCGGTTGATCTCCAAGGAGGTTCTGAAGGGAAAAGACGGGTGGCTCTTTTATACGACGGACAATGCGGATTTTGACCCGATTGCAACCTATCAGGGAAAAAATTTATATGATGCGGAAAGACTGCAGACCATATGCGGAAATTTGCAGAAAATCACAGACGATCTGAGAGAGAAAAACATTCGTTTTTTGGTTGTGATTCCGCCCAATAAGTGCACAGTTTATCCGGAATACTTACCGGACGCTGTCCGTATTCCGGGAGAGCAGACCCGATTGGATCAGATCAAAAATTATTTGGCAGATCACAGCACTGTCGATTTTCTGGATGTACGTCCGCTGTTCGCAGAGAAAAAGAAGGGCGATACCCTGTACTATAAAACGGATACGCATTGGAATGAATATGGCGCCTATTTTGCCGCGCAGGAAATTCTTTCGCATCTTGGACTGCATACAGACAGCCTGGAGGACTACAGCGTGGAGAAAAGCACGGTTGACGGCAAGGATTTGGCGAGAATGGCTGCGCTCAGTCACGTTGTGATGGATGACATGGTTTCCGTCCGACCGAAGAACGGATTTCAAGCTGTGCCGACAGCCGGAGAATTGGACACCGACAAAATCGGTGTTTTTGAGAAAAAGATGGATGCGCCTTCTATGATGATTTATCGGGATTCCTTTACCGTGGCGATGTTTCCTTTTCTGGCGGAGCATTTTCAAAAAAGCGTCAGCAATTGGAGCTTTCATATCAAAGAATCCGATATCGAGGCGTATCGGCCGGATATTGTGATTCTGGAGATTCTGGAGAGAAATATTCCTTTTTTAGAAACCATGACGCTGGAGAAATAAGCAGAGAAAAAGGCGATGTGAAAACTGTTTTTCACATCGCCTTTCGACATCTTTTACAGATCTTGTGCAGAGGTCTGTTCTGCCGCAATACGCCAGCCCTCCGCCTTTTCGCGGATTTCGGTAAAGTGTTTGTAAAGCCCTTCTTTTTTGATCAGTTCGCTGTGCGTTCCGGCCTCGGCAATTCTTCCGTCATCGACCACGAGAATTTGATCGGCGTTCTGGATGGTTGCCAAGCGGTGAGCAATGGTGATAATCGTTTTGCCGCGTGTCAGTTCGGAGATCGCCTGCTGAATCAGATGCTCGTTTTCCGGATCTATGCTTGCCGTAGCTTCATCCAAAATAATAATCGGAGCATTTTTCAAGATGGCACGAGCGATGGAAATACGCTGTTTTTCCCCTCCGGAGAGCGTGCCGCCGCCCTCTCCGACAAGGGTATCATAGCCGTTTGGCAGTGCCATAATAAAGTCATGGCAACGCGCTTTTTTTGCGGCTTCTATCATCTCCGATTCCGTAGCGTTTGGTTTGCCGAAACAAATGTTAGCGCGGATGGTATCATGAAACAGATAGACGTTTTGGAATACCATTGAGATGTTGGACAGCTGACATTGTCCAGAACCGTGCGGGAATGGTATCCGAAGGTCACATTGCAAAATTCAATATCATAATGAGAAAGGACAATCTCCTTTCCGTTTGCATCGATGAAGTTTTCTTCTCTCAGAGCATCAAGCTGATTCATAGCATCATCGATAACGCCAAGCGTATGAGCGCTGTCACTGATCGGTTCCAGATTTGCAAAGATGCTGAAGGAGAAGAACACAAAAATCAGCATCACGGCGAAATCCATCTGCCCGGCAAAACACATCAGACAGGACGCCAGTGCCAGACCAACCGAACCGCATTTCAACGCCAGCAAGTGCAGGGCGTTGGCAGGGACGTAGCTCCACTCGATTTTCAAGTGAATTTTTTTGCTGTCTTGAATGGCTTTGGTGACGGAATCCATCGATGCGCCGCTTTTGCCAAAGGATTTGGCCACTGCAAGACCGCGCGCATACTCAATGACAGCTCCCGTCATGTCCTGATTCGCCTGCGCTTCGACCGGTGCGTTGATCCGGCTGTAATGAGAGATGATCAGCATAAATGCAAGCGAAAGGGCTGTTGCTGTTGCCGCAATAAGAGCGATCAGCGGACTGAATATGAACAGACAGATAAAAATCACCAGAAAGTTCACATATCCGCCTACAAAGTTGTCAATCATGCGGATGCCCATGGTTTCCAAAGTGGAAAGACCGGTGGTGATGGAACTTAAAATATTGCCGGTGCTGACCTGCTGAAAGTAGCCGAGAGACACGTGTTTCAGTG
>CAKRUL010000015.1 GCA_934403665.1 uncultured Clostridia bacterium
CAAAACCGAGGAATTTAATTACGCTTTGGTTAACGGAAGGATGCAGCCGCAGTCCGCCTTTATAAGGGCCGATCGCGGAATTGAACTGTACCCGGAACCCTCTGTTCACCTGAACTTTTCCGTTGTCGTCCATCCAGGATACGCGGAATGAAATAACCCGTTCCGGCTCCACCATTCTTTCAATGACGCCTTTTTCCAAATAAACCGGGTTTTTCTCCACAACCGGCTCCAGAGATTCCAGAACCTCTTTCACTGCCTGCAGAAATTCCGGTTCATGCGGATTTCTTTTGCAGACGCTTTCATAAATTTTCGCCATTTCTGGATTTTTAAATTCCATGTTCGATTCCTCCATATATCATTGAATTTTTTTCTAAATCGTTTTTTTTTATTATAGCGCATTTTTCAATGTTATGCAACAGGTTTTTGAAATAAATTTCAAATTCATGTGAAAAATATGAAAAAACATCACTTTTTGCAATTTCCTCGATCTTCAACTTTCAATATTTGGGCATTTTATTCTATCATTGGAAGAAAAAAGAATCCAACGAAAAAGGGAAAGCAAAATTTCTGCTTTCCCTTTGTGATCTCTATCTTGTCTGATTTTTCGCATAGGCTTCGGAAATCTGGCAATAAAATCCGTCTTTTTTGCCCTCGGTAAATTCTTTAATATCTTTTGCCAAAGCCAATGTTACATATTCACGCCGATCAATCGTCGGGCCACCCATGTGCGGAATAGCAAGAACATTCGGAAGATATCTGAGCTTGCTGTCAGCATCCAGCGGTTCCTTCGTAAACACATCCAAAGCCGCTTTAAACCGCAATGTTTCCAGCTCACGAATCATCGCCTCTTCATCAATGACTGCCCCTCGTGCTGTATTAATCAGCAAAGCTCCGTCCTTAATTTTTTTCAGCTGCTCTTCTCCGACGAGATGGAACGTCTTCGGATTCGAACCGGAGTGTACGGAAATAATATCACAGGTTTCAAAAATTTCATTTAACGGCACCACTGTAGCATTGTATTTTGCGGCCTCTTCCTGTGTCAGATAACTGGAATAAATTTTAATTTTGCAACGGAAAGGCTGCAACATTTTTGCAAAGAATTTTGCAATCATGCCGAAACCGACTATTCCGACTGTTCTGTCCATGATGCCGGCATTATAAAAATCATCGGTTCTCCATCCGCCCGCTCTCACCAGATTCGAGTATTTCGGAATATCACGCAACGCCGCCATGGCATAGCACACACAGCTTTCAGCAACAGATTCCGCAAATACCGGATTTCCGCTTAACACAATGATTCCGCGGTCGTACACTGTATCGGTTGCCAAGCTGGCTACCGTTCCCCCTGTGTGTGCAACCACTTTCAACTGATCTGCTTTTTCCAGCACATCTTCTGTCAGAGAAGGGGTTCCCCAGCCTGTAATCAAAGCGTCTACCCCTTCCAGTTTGTCTTTTAATTCCTCCGGAGTGAACATTCTGTCATACGAGTTATATTCTACTTCTCCCAATTCCTCCAGCATTTTTTTGGAACGGTCTGTAAAGAAAGTGTCCCTCGTATACCCCACCGGCGAAGTTACCAATATCTTCATTTTGCTTCCTCCTGTTTTCACTATTGTGATATTATACAGAGGTATTATAACATTCGTTCCGAAAATTAGCAAGAATTTCAAAAGAAAAAAGCAAATTTTGTTGTTTTATTGTCAATAACGGAGGATTCCTTTCTGAACGGAAAGAGAAAATTCCCGAAATGTGACTCGTTTTCACTCGCATAATGCCAAGCTATTTTGTCGGTTCTCCGTTTGTTGCCTTTGAGCAGACACCTGCCCAAATCCATAAATGTATTCTATTCCGTATGACAATTCAGCAAATTCTTCAATTGATCCAAGGCCTTCCTTCTGTGGCTGATCTTGTTTTTTTCTGCCTTGTTCATTTGTGCGAATGTCTTTTCAAACTCCGGAACATAAAAAAGAGGGTCATATCCAAAACCTCCGCCCCCTTGTCTTTCATACAAGATCTCACCCGGACATTCTCCGGCTGCCTCCAGTGCAGACCCATCCGGAAAAACCGCACAAACAGCACAGACAAACTTTGCCCGGCGGTTTGTCTGTGCTTTCATCTTCTTTAAAAGCTTTTCATTGTTTGCGTCATCGTCCCCGTGCACGCCGCAGTATCGTGCTGAATAAATTCCCGGTTCTCCGCCAAGAGCCTCCACCATCAAACCCGAATCATCTGCAATGGTTGGAAATCCGCTCATTTTTGCAATCGTTCGAGCCTTCAGCAAAGCATTTTCCGCAAATGTTTTGCCGGTCTCCTCTACCTCCACATCCATTTTCAGCTCTTTCAATGAAATGGCCTCATGCCCAGATTCCTTTAAAATATCAGAAACCTCCTGCAATTTTCCGGGATTATTGGTTGCTATCACAAATTTCATCTTGTTCTCCTCCTTTTCCAAAAGCATCTCTCTGTGCCCGGATCAGTTCCGAAATGCCTTTTTTCGCAAGCGTGAAAATTTGATTAAATTCCGTCTCATCGAAAGGAGCCTGTTCCCCTGTGCCCTGAATTTCTATGATTTTTCCATCCTCATTTAAAATGAAATTAAAATCGGCAACCGCATGGGAATCCTCCTCATAATCCAAATCCAAAAGACATTGTTCCCCCACAATTCCTGCCGAAACCGCCGCAACAAAAGAGTGAACCGGCATCTTTTTCAGGACACCCTGTTCTACCAATCTTGAAAAAGCGAGATACATCGCCACAAAGCCTCCGGTGATAGCGGCTGTCCGGGTTCCGCCGTCCGCCTGAATCACATCGCAGTCAATCGTCATGGTATTCTCCCCCATCGCAGAAAGATCAGTGACCGAGCGAAGTGCCCGACCGATCAGTCTTTGAATCTCCGAAGCTCTCCCATTCACCTTAAGCTTTGTAATATCCCTGGCGTTTCTCTGCTGCGTAGCTCTTGGCAGCATTGCGTATTCCGCCGTTACCCAGCCTTCGCCGGTCCCCTTTTTGTGAAACGGAACCTTTTCCTCAAAACTTGCAGTGCAGATGACCTTTGTTTCCCCGGTTTCTATCAGAACCGACCCCTCGGCATATTTTGTATAGTCCAGTGTAATTCTGGTCTGTCTCAATTCATCAAACGCTCTGTCTCTCATCGCCTTTTCCTCCTGTAAATGATTGTATCATTATATCAATATTGCATGTTTTTTTCAAGAAAAAGACCGGATAAAAAATATCCTGTAATGCTTGTTGTATTATTTCGAAAAACCATTGTTTTCCAAAGCATCCTATGTTATAATAAATAAGAAATTTCTGCGTTTCGGAAAATACGGAATGTTTTATTTTTCATGAAAAGGAGGTTGCTGTATGGAATACGCTTGGCTCATATGGATTCTGATCGCCGTAATTCTTTTTCTTTTTGAAGCGATCACCGTTTCACTGACAAGTATATGGTTTGCAATCGGCGCGTTGATTGCTGCTGTAATATCTTATTTTACGCCGAATGTTTGGATTCCGATCTTTTGTTTTCTTTTATCATCAGGTGTGCTGCTCGCTCTTACCAAACCGATTTTGAACAAGCGGATCAAAAGAGCGCATACCAATTCCGACTCTCTGATCGGAAAACAGGTTTTGGTCATCAAAAAAATTGACAATGTCAACGGAGGCGGCCAGGTAAAATATAATGCCGCCGTATGGACAGCAAAAAGCGCAGACGGCAGTATCATCGAGAAGGGTCAGACGGTTACGGTGCAGGAAATCAAAGGGGTCAGTTTGATTGTCAAATGATTCTTTTGTTCCCATAAAAAGCGGAACTGTTTGAGGTTTCGCCATTTTACATACACTAATCTTATCAGGTAAAGAAAGGATGATTTCAAGTGGCAGGATTTATTGTTTTTATTGTGTTTGTCGCAATCATTTTGATTATAGCTGCCCGTATGATTGTGATTGTGCCTCAGGCGAGCGCATATGTGCTGGAACGTTTGGGAGCTTTCCAAGCTGTCTGGGATGTGGGACTGCACATCAAGGTTCCCTTCATTGACAAAGTTGCATCCAGAGTAACGTTAAAGGAAACGGTTTATGATTTCCAGCCGCAGCCGGTTATCACCAAAGACAACGTCACCATGTCGATTGATACGGTTATTTTTGCGCAGATTACCGACCCGAAACTGTATACCTATGGCATTGTGAACCCTACCAAAGCAATCGAAAACCTGACTGCTACAACGCTGCGTAATATTATCGGTGATTTGGAGCTGGACGAAACACTGACCTCCAGAGACACCATCAATACCCACATGCGCTCCATTTTGGATGAAGCAACCGATCCTTGGGGCATCAAGATCAATCGTGTAGAGCTGAAAAACATTGATCCACCGGAAGACATCAAAAATGCCATGGAAAAACAGATGCGGGCAGAACGTGAAAAGAGGGAACAAATCCTGCAGGCCGAAGGAAAAAAACAATCGGCTGTTTTGGAAGCACAGGGAGAAAAAGAAGCAAAAATCCTCCGTGCCCAAGCGGATAAAGAAGCTCAGATTCTGAAGGCTGAAGGGGAGAAAGAGGCAAAAATCCGCCATGCAGAAGGGGAAGCAGAAGCCATTCTGAAGGTGCAGGAAGCTACTGCGGAAGGTCTCAAAAAGTTAAACGCTTCTCAACCTACTGCGGAAGTTCTGACGTTGAAAAGCTATGAAGCAATGGAAAACGTTGCTCAAGGGAATGCAACCAAGCTCATTATTCCTTCCGACTTGCAAGGAACGGTCGGCTTGGCTTCCACCATCAAAGAGGTATTTGAGAAAAAATAATTGACCTGAAAAATCTGTTCAAAGCCATACATAAAGCGCCTGAAATCTTAATGATTTCAGGCGCTTTAGCGTATCAGTAAACCGCTCGACTCATCGGCAGATGCGCAAACAGCTTTTTTTGCAATCCGCGCTTTCCTATATCAGTCCGCCCCAATTGGTGACGATAACGTCTCCGTAAACAATTTTTTCTCCGCCTCCGGCAATCGTATAAACCGCATAAGGTCTGGTGTAATACATTTCACCAAGCACGGAAACGCTTCCCCTGATCTCAATTCCGAACTGTCCTGCTGCATTAATCTTCTTACCCTGCAAGGCAACGCAGGAGACTCCGTTCCATTCCGGAGAGGAAACGGTTTTGGAATACACAACGCCATATTCTTTCAAGGTATAGGTGTCTCCGCCGGGTTGAATTAATTTCGCGAAGGAAATCCCACCGTTTTCCGACACAAACGTCTGCGCAATACTGCTGGTATGCGGAACGCTTGCATCCGCTTTAAACGTTACCTGCAATGTTGCGTCAGCTGTAATAGCAGGTGTTGTATAATCCCGAACTCCAATGACAGGCGTGCCGTTATAAAGAATCTGATCCAAAACATATCCCTCATCAGGAACAATGGTAAAGGTTGCAGTCTTTCCATCACCAACCCCTATTCTTGCCGTGCCGGATGTATATTCTATGGTATCCTTCACAAGTTTTCCGTTGTTTCCTACCTCTAAAGCCAGGGTGTGATCCACCGGGAAAGAAATTTCTCCTTTTGATGCCAAAGGCGTTGCCCCGGAAAATACATATAAATAATCGGAAATGGTATTCATCGCCCCGGGAATTGCCGCTTTAAAGGAAAAGAGGACATCGACGCTGTCAGAAGAGGTGACATTCTCATCCATATAATAGATATATCCGCTTTTGGCCGCTCCGTTGTACTGAAAAGAAGTTTTTGGCGATATGCCGTTTGATTTCTCCCCCATTACAACAAGCGCAACCCTCTGTGACGGAGCAGCCGTCACTTTCACTCTAACCGCATAAATTCCTTCTTCCCGCTGCTGACAGGAGAGCACTTCCAGATTCACATTTTCCTGTGCAAATACTGCCGTCTGGCAGAATAACAACAACAGTGCGAGAATAAGGTATCCAATTTTTTTCATACCTATCAACTCCTTTTATTGAATCAATGAGAGGACTGAAAACAGCATTTGCGCCGCCTCTGCACGGGTTGCAAACCGTTCAGGTGCAAAAGAGCCGTCTTCCATCCCGTTTACGATTTTTGCTTTCTGTAAAGTTCTCACCGATTCCTTTGCGTAATCTGCTATTTGGCTGTCATCGGTGAAATTTTGCTGGTCCGCAAGTTCGGGTAATTTTTTTTCCATGATTTCCATTGCCTTTAACAATAATACGGTCATATCCTGTCTGGTAATTTGCTGTCCTGCACCAAAACTGCCATCCGTATAGCCTTTTGCCAATCCAAGTTCTCTTGCCTTCTCCACATAGCCGGAAAACCAATCGCTCTCGTTCACGTCGGTAAATTTGGATGCTTTTGCTTCCGGTTCCTGTCCCATTGCCCGCAGTAATATGGTGACAAATTCCTCTCGGGTAATTTGCGCTTCCGGCAAAAACTGACCCTTCTCGTTTCCTTTCATGAGACCCTGCTTTGCCACACTGCAAATGACTTTGGATGCCCAGTAATCCTCCGAAACATCATCAAAGCGGATTTCTAGTGGCTCACTTGGAGTGGGAGAAGTCGTCGGTTGCGGTGTAGGTGTCGGTGCAACACTGCTTGCGGGCAATGCCGGTAATCCGCCGCCGCCTCCACCGCCGGTTGGGCGGCTGGTGGGCTTGACAACAGGGTGCAGTGGCAACAGTTTTTCAAAACGTTCCACGAGCTGCCGAACGCTTTGGAATGTTGCTCTTTCCTCGAAAAGAACATGATAGACGGCATCATAATCCGTGCCCGATTTTTTCAAATCAACGCCGAGATATTTCTGCTGTGCCGTGATGATTTTTTTCACATCTCCCCATTTTTTCGCATGGTTCATCTGATAAAGCACAACCGCCTCATCAATGCATGCCTGAATGGTTTCTGCGGATGTGATTTGTGTCAGCTCTGCAATTTTGCCATATACATGCGCTTTATTTTCTGCGTTGATTCCGTCAAGGCGGATCCCTAAGCTACCGGCATAAGCCGTTATCAGCTGTTCCAACACTTCGACATCTTTCTGATCCTCTATGCTTTGAAAAAGCACTGCCTCCGTCATATTTTTGCGAAAAGCACTCAGCGAATCATTAATCGTTTCCTCTTTCTCTTCATACAGGCCTTTTTCTTTGATGCGTTCGAACAATTTTCCTTTTTCCTGCAAGGATTCATACATCGTTTGAAGTGCTGTCTCATCCGAAAACAGAGAAAACTCCCGGGTATATGTCTGAAGAACGGTCTGGAAATCAGCTGAAGAATCGCCGGAAACAGAAGCATTCAGCGCTTTAATGGCCTTCACCTTTTCCTGAATCGGAATATAGACGATTCGTCTCTCCACCGTGCCGGCGACGCTTCCCTCTGAAGAAGAAAGGAACGGAGCGCCGCCGATCAAAGCGACATAGTCTCCACTGGTGCAGGTTTCATCTATGATAAAACGAAAGCAAAAGTTTCCCTCCGAATCGCTTTTCACCTCATCCATATAACAAATAACAGAAAAAATTGCGTGATACAAATCTTCCTGATCCTGTAATGCTTCCGTGAGATCTGCCGCTGTTTTATCCTTTTTCAGAACCAGAAGTGTCACGGGAACGTTTTCTTTTGCTTCTCCGATATTTCCCTCTATCACGATTTTCCGATCCGCGCTGACAGGCTGCTCTATCGTATATGCCAACACGCTGCTTGGCATGCACAGCAAAGCAAGAGTTAACAAGACAGCAATCATGCGGTTTCTTTTCATTGTTTTCACTCCATTTCTACTCTGCTGTCAACTGTAAAAAACCGTTGTAAGGCAATAACTGGTCGATTGCATTCCAGGTGAAGACTTTTACATATTGCTCTCCGTCTCCATTTTTGGTCAAGTCAAAAATGGGGGTTAACACGCGGGTGACTCCTGCCGCCAGGGAAACGTTTTTCAACTGCACTTTTTTGAGCTGGCTATATCCATCGGCATCTTTTTCGTAAAGAGCCGCCGCAACACACAGGGGTTTGCTGATTCCGGAACGATTGATAAAGTCAAGACCCAAACAAGTCTTGCCAAACGCATTTTGGATGTTTCCGACATATGTCATATCACTGTCCGCACCTGTATAAGCGCTGTCGTTGGAGAAACAGTCCGGAACCGGATACATTTCCATTTCATTGTCCCCATTGTAACTGCAAATCATTATATCATCAATATAATTGATGCGCGGATTTTCTTGGCTTGCTGGATTCAAGGAGTCTCCACCCTTCAGAGTAAGCGTCATATAATAGGCACCGGTTGTGCCCCATTCAACATCATCACGGAGCTTGCAATCATTCCCCACAAGCTTCCCATCAAAGTAATAATCAAACGTTTTGCTTTTCATGTCAAATATCAATTTTATGGTGAAAAATTTATTGGGATCCCAATATTTTTTTTGCGCCTCATTGCCGGACCAATAGCTTCCATTAGCAGGTACAATCACGTTTTCTGATCCCTGCCCCTGAAGAACAGCAGTTCCTTTATTGTCCTTACCATCCTTCATATAAATATCCCAGTTTTCCTTCCCCTCCATTCTCATGCGAAAAGATATAGACCAAAAATCTTTTGTTTTTTCCAGCATGCTTTGTCCGGGAAAGATATATAGCACATTATTCTTCACAACAGTTGCTGTGCTTTTTATACCCATTCCTTTCTCGCCCGGAATCGTGCCAATTGTGAAGGTTCCGCCATTGGCAATTCCTCTAACAACAACATCAGAGCCGCTTTTTAAATCCGTTAGTGTTTGCCCTTCCACATATCCTTGTTCAAAGTCTTCATCAATAATTTTTTCACTTGCGCTTCCCACACAAAAGACAGAAAGAAAGGCTATTTGCATCGCCATCAACATGGAAAGTGCTTTTTTGGCTTTTTTCATTTTTTTCTCTCCTTTTCATCTTTGCGGAATCTGCATCCTTGATTTCAGCAAATCCCTTTGCTTGCATATATGTTGCTTAACGAACTGACCCGGTTTCATTCCGACAGCGGTTGGATGTTCCGCCGCCGGATTTATTTTATATATTTTTATTATTCATGGGGCCATACACTGGAATGAAATTCCGCTTCATATATGGGACTGGTGTAAATGTAGACCGTCTTTGCGGCATCATGCCAACCAATTCTCGCTCCGAATCCATCACAAATCGGGCGAACAGGTACATAGAGAACGCCGTCATAATTCTGCGCAGATTCATTCATCTGCATTGCCGTTCCGTTCACCGAAACAGAAGAGGCACCCTCGGTGATTTCTATTGCCGTATCTCCTTTGGTCAGGATAACACCGCCGTCTTTCTCTGTTACGACTGCACCGATGCTTTGACCGAATGCAGCCGCCGGAACCATAACGGTTTCGTTCCGGAACACCGGGGCGTTCTCAAAGGAAACCGGAGTACCCTCTATTCGAACTTGTAATCCGGCAGGTTTCAAAACAGACGTTCCGTTTAAATACAAATCGTAATCGCCCGCCTCAAACTCCATAGAAAGACGCTCTGCAGAAACATTCCATTTCAGCGGCATGGTATCTGCACAATAAGCCGCGCTGTCCTTTGGCTCCATCACAAAACCTTTCCGGTCTGTAATGCTGTTAACGGTGACAGGCAGCCCTATTTTCCATGCGCCGCTTTGCTGAGAATCCTCGATGCGGTATCCCAAGTTCATTTCCAGCTTGTTATCCTGCTGTGCAGATAAGTGAAGTCTTCCCTCTTCGTATAAAACCGAAGAAATTTCTGTCGTCTTTGCTAAAACAATGCCGTCCTTGATCAAACTGGTTCCGTTCTGCAAAAGAAAACGATTTTCGCCGAATGCACAAAGGGAACCGTCAAAAGTGACATTATCAAAGCTTACTGCCCCTTCCTGTTTCAGGCGGACATAGACGGTTTGGCCTCCGACCGTAATTTTCATACATTCTTCGTTCTTTTCAATTCGGATGTCCCGTTCGCCCTCTTCTCTCTTATGAATATCCAAAACAGAAACCATAACCGTTTGATCCAGTTTTTCGGTATTGAAGTTCACAAAATACTGATCTTTCCTGGAGGCATTGACCGGACGAACCTCCTCACGCGTATCAGCAGTGATAAACTTATCAAAACTTTCTATGGTCAGATTCTCCGGATATGCCATGGTTGCCACCATCTCAGCTTTTCCCTGACGAATCACAGCCTGATTCTTCCCGGAATCCGTCTCAATTTTTTCCCTTGCATGAAGGTTATAGGCAAAACTTTTTTGCCCTCCGTCATCTGCTTTCAGCTCGTCAACCACAATAATCGTGGGAGTTTCCTTCAGAAATACGGCACTTCGAACCGCCTTTCCAAGATTTCCGGCATATGCCCTTGTGGCGTCTCCCGTAACACCGTCAAAGCTGTCCCCCGTCACAAAGCCGCCGATGAAACCCTTTGCATTGATGTTTCCATCGCTGTCCGTCGGGTTAAAGTATTGACCGGTTAAACCGTCATAAGTAATCGCATTATGTGCGTGGGTTCTCTTTGCGTAGCCCTTGTCATGCGCACTGTAATAATAATCATACCAGCCGCTGTCGATTGCCAGCGGTTCGCCGTACGCATTGATGGTAAAACTGTTTTGATCCGCATGCGCATGGTTATAACTTCCATAGGGGCTGGATTTGAATAGAAAGGAAACACGGTTCGGATCCACTAAATCCGTATGCATTCCCACGAATCCGACATCCCGGAAAACATGGCTGGACGGATAGTCCAATGGCGGAATCGCCGGAACTTCATCTTCAAAATGAGCATAGTAACTGATTTCTCCGTCATAGGGTTTGATCCCCCGAACCTGTGCCGCCCACTTTGCCGCAGAATTTTTCAAGAGATGCGCCTGAGATAAATAGAAGGTAACACAAGTAGAATCTCGCCAGGAGGGAATGTTTGCCTCATCCCCAAAAGCTCCGCTCGGCTGCCCGACCGGCGACATATATAACGGAAACAGCCCTTCATTTCTGCTCTGTATCCGTTCGACCGGCTGGAAACCCGTCGCGCTGTAAACAGCGTCGAATACCACGCTGGAAAAAGGCGTGTTCGCATAACTCCAATATGCCAAACCGGCAGCATAGCCGCCGTCTTCACCGCCAATTTCCGGCTGTACATTGATATATAACGGAATAATATTCCGGAACCATTCTTCTGCTTCCTGGATTTCATCCATCATTGCAATGGATATAATCCCCATAAATCCGGCTGCCGACCAGCCATGGGAATCAAAGGGCTGTTTATAGAGCGGATAACCGCGAAGCAACAAGTCATACATGATCTTCGTGCGCTCTTTTACCATGGTGCGCACTTTCTCTTTCTGCGCCGTATTCAAAAGATCATAAACCCAGTCATACGCAATTGCAGATTTATAAGCAATCGCACGGTGCACCTG
>CAKRUL010000016.1 GCA_934403665.1 uncultured Clostridia bacterium
ACACTCTAAAGGAAAATTTTGTTCTCTTCTTTCGGGAAGGGAACTTATTTTTTTATATAAATAAGCGAAAAATATAAAAAATAATGGGAATTTCTATTTTTCTTTCCTTGTTGAAATGATATACTAAAGGCAGATTTGAACACTGTGGACGACAGGCGGGGAACGGGAGAGGAAAATTGTGTTTCATTCGCTTTTCTCTTTCCGCGGATCGATTTTATCGTCTCGTAAAAACAAGACCGGACAATAAGAATAAGGAGGGTAAATATGAAACAAAAAATTTCAATGTTCCTGTGTGTGGTTCTTTTGCTGGGCAGTCTTTCAGTTGTTGGGGCGGCGGCAGAAATTACCCCTTCTGTTTTGTTAAATCAGAAGGAAATTTCCGGAGAAACCTGGTATGAAATTTCCTCAACCGAGGATTTTTATGCGATTGCCACTGTCGGTTCGGATAAAAATTATGCGTTGACCAGTGACGCGATCTCTCTGAAAACAGCGGAAGGTTATGTGCGATTGCCGCCTTTTCCGGAACACTGATCGGGTGCGATAAGGCGGCTTTTGATGCCGGAACATTGCAGGAAGAGAGCAAATCCATCACGCTGGAGCTCAGCGGAACGGCGAATAATGTCGGTGTTTTTGCCTCGGCCGGGGAGGGCTTTTCCATCCGCAATATTCAATTAAACGGAACGGTTCGGAATACAGGAACCTATACCGGGGCGCTGTTCGGCATTATTGGATGTGCCGGGGAGCTGCGAAATTGCGTCAATGCGTGCAATGTTAGCGGGGCGAATTATACCGGAGGATTGGTTGGGTCCTATGCGGGCGCTACCAAAGTTAGTGTTTCGTTTGAAAAGGTTATTAACCACGGAGACATTTCCGGCGAAACCGGAGTCGGCGGCATTATGGGAAACATGAGCAAAGGTTCTGTTTCCTGTGCGGCAAACTACGGAACGGTAACCGGAAATCAGGCGGTCGGCGGCATTTTCGGAAATTGCCGTCACAGTATTGTGATGGATCGAGCGTTCAATGCAGGAACGATTCGGGCAAACGGGACAGACCATGCGAAAAATCCCGGAGCCGGCGGTCTGATCGGAGGGTTAAAGCTGGGTTGGAGTAATTCTGTCACCTTGACACTGCAGAAGGCATTTAATGCGGCACCGGTTTCCAATGGTGCAGGCAATGCTTATGCCGGCGCACTGATTGGCAACCAGGTCAATGCGGCGAACCTGACAGTCACAAATACCGTGACCAATTGCTATAATGCGGCAGAGAATGTTGCATTGTTCGGCACGGAGGTTGCCGGAACCAAAACAAATCTTTATACCATCGGAGACAGCACAGATTTCTCTGCCGGTATTCTGACAGATAGCGATATGAAAAAGGCTGAGAGCTTCAATGGCTTTGACTTTGATGCGATTTGGGAGATGAACACGGCGGGTTCGGATTATTCTTATCCCCAGCTGATCGGAAATCCCTATCTCTGTACCATTGATTGGGGAACAGAGGAACATCCTTATGAGATCGTTTCTCCGGAAGCATTCCAGGAGCTGATTTCCGCGCATGGAACGGAGGGAGTATATTTTAAGCTGACACAGAACATCAGTCTTCCCGGCACCTATCAGCCGCTTCCGTTTTCGGGGATTTTTGACGGGAACGGCAAGACTGTCACAGTGAATATCATTCTGCCGGAACAGGATGATGTCGGTCTGTTTTCCAAGGTTTGCAAAACGGCAGTTATCCGGAACTTGACGATAGACGGAACGGTAACCGGAAGAAGCCGTGTGGGAGGAATTTCCGGTTCTGCATATTATGCTTCCGGAGATGCACACAACATTGTCTCTGCCGGATTTATGGTGGAAAACTGCACGAATTTGGCCGCTGTCACAGGGGTGACAGCGGAAACGGGGAACAACGGCAGTTATGTCGGAGGAATCATCGGTTATAATCCCTTATCGAAAAACAATCATATTCCTATTCGTAACTGCGAAAATCAAGGGACGATTTCTGGGCATATCGGCGTCGGCGGAATCGCAGGGCTTACCTATACCGTGGAAACCTCCCGAAACTTTGGATCTGTTTCCGGGAACACCTATACAGGCGGTGTGATTGGGAACGGGCAAATTTGCAAAACAAGCTATAATCACGGAAAAGTTTCTGCGACCGGCAATGAGGTCGGAGGAATTGCAGGATACGGAGGTTCCAGCAGCGGAATCATTCTCACGGACTGTTACAATACGGGAGACGTTTTTTTGCAGCATACCTCCAATAGTGGCATTGGCGGAATTCTCAGCAGTTCCAAAGGAAAAATTACAATCACTGCGTGCTATTCGGTCGGAAATCTTTACCGGGACAATGCTCTGATTTCCAATGCGGCTGTCTCGGCGCAAAAAACAACCGACGTATTGACAAAAGTATATATTCTTTCAGCGGAGGAAGGCGGGAACACACTGGAGCAGATGAAAGCATTGAATGCCGAGGATCTCTCTGCCTCCTTTGTTGCATCTGCAGATGCTTCTTATCCTTTCCCGGTTTTACTTTCCAATGCCAATCGGGGGAGAGATTACTCTTTGCACGGTTCATTTGCCGTCCGATACAGCGAATGGAAAGATAACGCCATCCGGAACACGCTATTTGAAAAAAGGCGACACGTTAAAAATAAAATTGGAACCGGATAAAAATTGCATGCTGGATCAATTCTTGATCAACGACGATGATCTCACGTCTTTGGTCAGCAAAGACGGAATGTATGCGGCTTTGGTTCTGAGCGACATGACGGTTTCGGCAACCTTTATTCCGGATGAACGCAGACCGGAGGTTTCTTCTCCGGCGGAAGCTTTTTCCTCTAATCTTTCTGCGGTTTCCCTGTCCGGCAGATTGTCCGAGGCGGAGGTGCAGACCGTCATCGGAAAACCGGTTCTTTTGGCTTTTGCCACAGCAGGGGATTCTAATGCAGCATACACATTGCTGGATTACGGGATGGTTCTTTCAAAAACGGTAACCGTTCCGGAGATAAATCAGGCCGGTTGCATAAGAGCAAGTATTAAGGAGCACTTTGAGGTATTTCGTCCACAATACGGAGTTCTGTTTTACGGAGAAGACTTTATTCAGTACGGAACCGTTTACTATATCCGTCCTTATGCAGTGTACCGAAAGGGGGAGGAAACCATAATTATTTACGGGGAAAGGGTGATGGAGGCAACTCCCTTTTCGATTACAGCAGAAAACGCGGAATAGGGCGCACGCAGGAGGAAACGCATATGTGTAAAAAAATACTTCAAATTATCCTTGTGTGCAGCATTTTATTCTCTTGTTTTTCGGTTCTGCCGTCTGCTGCAAAAGAGCAGTCCGGTTGGAGAGAAATAAAGGATTTCGGAAATCTGGATTACTCGGATCTCTATTGGGAAGCTGAGGAGACATCGGATGGACTGACGGTAAACAAAGGCTTTTTCATCAATATGACATACGGAGAAAATCTTGTTCAAATGCCGGTTTTCCGGTGGTGCGTTGGCGGAACGCCGGAGCAATATCCCGGGAGCGATTTTACGGCCAATCCACAGCTTGTCGAGATGGTTCAGGAAGAAGGAAAACGGGCCGTTCACATCGACTCCCCGGTAAATGGCTCTGGAATTACTATGCAGTTTCCGGTGCTGGAGTTTGACGAAACCTATACAAAAAATCATTATTATAAGGTGACATTCAAGGCAAAGAAGAAAGACGGCGGCATTTTGAAGGGCGACAATAACCGCTTTTTTCACTATGGTCGACTTTAAAAACAGTGCGAATAAACGCCTTTCCACAACGCGCAGCTACCTTGTGTATCCTTCGGATACGTTTCAGGAATATGAGATGTATGTGGCAAACATTCCGGAGGATGCTGCGAAGATGACGGCGTATTTTGCGATTTCGGCGAGCAGTGCGGTGCGGGATCTTTATATCACGGATGTGAAAGTATATGTGAAGGACGGCACGGAACCCCTTGTCTTGTATGATATGCCGACTTTCACGCCGCCGGCAAACCAGCATCCCCGCGTGTACTTTACAAAGCAGGATATTCCCAACATTCTCGCCAATTATGATCATCCGCAGAATGCGAATGCAAAGGCGCAGTTTGAGCGGGATCTGAGCAGCCCGGTGGATGGAAACCTCCCCGGCGGAATGCTGAATTCCGCAACGCTGGGACTGATTCAGAGCAGGGCTTTCCACTATGCAGTCTGGGGAAATCGGGAATCCGGCGAGATGGCCGTCAAAGCCATGAGGGATTTTCTCAGCACGGTGAACTATGCTGCTTCGGAATACAACAATCAAGGGTTTTTAGTATTCACTGTCGGTGCGGTGTACGATTGGTGCTTTCCATTGCTGTCGCAGGAGGATAAGGTGTTCTTCCAGACCAAGGCGGAGGACGTAATGCGGGTGTGGGAGGTTGGTTACCCGATTCCGGCAGGCAGCGTTATCAATTCCCACACCTCCGAGGCGATGCTGATGAGGGATCAGCTTGCGTTGGCAATCGCCATGTACGATGAACGGCCGGATCTCTATCAGAATATAGGCGGACGGTACTTTGCCGAGATGGTGGACGCCTGCAAGTTTATGGCGCAGGCACAGATATTCGTGCAGAGCAGCTGTTATATGGGCATGCGATTTCAATGGGAGGTTCTTTCCTCCATCATGATGGATAAGATCGGAATGCCGAATGTGTTCGGTGAGGATTTATACAAGGTGCTGTACGGTTTTCTGTATGCACGGCGTGCGGATGGGCAGCTTCTGCGGTGGGGAGATTCCGACCAAAACAATGCAAAGCCCGGCGTTTACGATACGGATGCAACACGCGCATTGTTTTTGGCTGGAAATTATTACAAAGATCCCTATCTGAAAGAGCAGGCTCTTCTTCAAAATCCGGGCATTCAGGTTTCTCCTACAAGCGGAAACCAAACGCTGCCTTCCATTGAGGTTTTGCTGTTTAACGATCCCTCGGTGGGGGGGGGAAAACGCCGGAGGATTTGCCGCTTTCCGCTTATTATCCTTCTCCCGGCGGCAGAATGATCGCCCGGACCGGATGGCAGGACGGGATAGATTCTCCTGCTGTGGTAGCGGATATGAAGGTGAATGAATATTGGACAACGGGGCATCAGCATCTGGACGCCGGATCATTTCAGATTTACTATAAGGGGGCGCTTGCCAATGATACCGGCTACTATCAGGCGGGTCGGAGCGGAGATCCCAAGAAGAACGAGGGAAACACAGTACACAATACCGTCCATTATCACAATTACAACCGCCGAACCATCGCCCACAACTGCATGCTGATCTATGATCCCGACGAGCTGGGCATGTATTTCAACGGTTATGTGAACGATGGAGGGCAGCGGCTGCCGGAGGGGAATGTCTCCGCCATGAACATGGAAGAATACCGGGTGCTGGAGAAGGAATACCGCACCGGAACCGTGCTGGGACAGGAATTCGGACCGGATCCCTATGCGCCTGATTATACGTACTTGAAGGGGGATATTGCCGCCGCTTATTCCGGGAAAGTGTCGGCATATGAACGAAGCTTTCAGTTTCTCAATCTGAAGCAGGAAGAACATCCTGCGGCGATGATTGTCCTTGATCGAGTCGTCTCTTCCGACCCGACCTTTCAAAAAACCTGGTTATTGCATGGCTTAGAGGAACCGGAAATTCATGGGAATCAAACGGTGTTCCGCGATACGAGGGAGGGTTATAACGGCAAACTGACGATAGATACCCTTCTTCCGCTTCCTGAGAACACTTCTGTTGAAGCAATCGGCGGCGAAGGCAAGGAATTCCTCGTTAACGGCACCAATTATTGGGCAGAAACGCTTCGCGGCGGCGTGAATGAGGGCGGAGGATACCGCCTTGAAATCTCCCCGAAAGAGAACAGCAATGAGGATTATTTTCTGAATGTTCTGCAGGTCGGGGATAATGAGCCGGACACTCCGCCTTTAGAGGTTACGAAACTGGAGACAGAAAAGCTGGTTGGGGCAAAGTTGACAGATCGGGTTGCTCTGTTCGGAAAATCTCGGGATCGGACGGCAGAACGATTGCAGTTTCATTTTGACGGTGATGGAAACTATAAGATCACCGTTGCGGATTTGCAAAGCGGCACATGGGTGGTGGAGCGTGACGGCGAACCGCTTACCGATGCGTTTGCAACCAAGGAAGGCGGCATTGTCTCCTTCGAGGGAGAAGCAGGAACGTATGCTTTGAGCTATGCCGGAGCTTGCGGCGGCAGAGAGATACAGGGGGAACCGCTGCAGTCGGGAGAGGGTATTCGCGTTCGGGTCAATCACCAGCTGATCTATTCCGATGTTGCGCCTGTCACCATCAACGATCGGACGATGGTACCCATGCGGGCGGTATTTCAGAATCTGAAAGCGGAAGTAGAATGGGATGCAGCAACCATGAGCGCCACTGCTGTGAAAGAGAATACTACCATTCGGATTACCGACGGTTCGGAAACGGCTTATGTCAACGGAGAAGCCGTGACACTTGATTCGCCGGCAGTGATTCGGGACGGAAGATTTCTTGTGCCGGTGCGGTTTGTTGCAGAGAGCTTTGGAGCCGAGGTCACCTGGAAGGAATTTTCCAAAACAGTGGATATTACCGATCATACTGGCATTTCAGAAGAGAATTATCATAATATCACAGGCTGGCTTCCCGTAAAGGCTATGGAGCAGAGTGGGGATGACGGAGCAGGCAATGGAATTGAACAGACAAGGGACGGAGCATTTTCCACCTCCTGGGGTGTTCAGGGTGTGGAGGGAACCGACAGCGCGTGGGGACTTTATGATCTCGGAGAAAACCGGGAGGTCGAAAAAGTAATGCTTGCTTTTATCAAAGGAACAGAGCGGGTCTATTCCTTTTCTCTGCAAGCATCGCAGGACGGAAAAAGCTGGGTAACGGTTTTGGATCATGCAAAATCCAGCGGAACCTCCAATCAGTTTGAAACATTTTCCTTTGCGAAAACCAAAGCCCGGTATCTCAAATATATTGGTTATGGAAATTCAGTGAACTTATGGAGCAATATCAGCGAAATTGTATTTATAGGGAAATAAATACAAGGGCTGCAGCAGAAAGAAAATCTGCTGCAGCCCTGTTTTTTCTCTTTTCAACTTTTCGTCAACAATTGCAAACTCAGGAAAAGAGCACTGCGGAGAAATAGCGCAGTGCTCTTGCTTTCAAAAATTATTTAAATTTTTTGCCTTTGATAAAGACGTTTTCTACTTCCAAGGCGTCATTCAGAACAACGATGCTTGCCATTTTTCCGGTCTCCAGACTGCCGTAGTCTTTGTCGATGCCGATTGCTTTTGCCGGATTCAGGCTGGCACATTTCACTGCTTTTTCCAGAGGAATATCAAATTCATATGCCTTTCTGACACAGCCCATCAGATTGGTTGCAGAGCCTGCCAATGTTCCGTCTTTCAAGGTTGCTGTGTTGCCTTTCACATAGACGTTCTGACCGCCAAGGTCATATTCACCGTCCGGCATTCCGGTTGCACGCATGGAATCACTGATCAGAACCAGCCTGTCTTCGCCGACTGCGCGGAAGGTATTGCGCACGATGACCGGATTGATGTGGATGCCGTCACAGATCAGTTCAGTGGTAGCATCGCTGTCAATGATTGCGCCAACGACTGCGGGATCTCTGTGAGAGAAACCCGGCATTCCGTTATAAAGATGTGTGCAGTGGGTGGCACCGTTTTCATAAGCCATTTTGGTGGCTTCATATGTACCGTTGGTATGCCCGACGGAAACCGTACAAAGCTTGGATGCTTCCTGGATAAACTCTTTTGCTCCCGGCAGCTCCGGCGCCAGGTCAACCAGACGGATGTTTTCTCCGCTTGCTTGATACAGACGTTTGAACATTTCAATGTCGGGATCCCGGATCCATTCTCCGTTCTGAGCTCCTTTTTTCGCCATAGAGAAGAAAGGACCTTCCATATTGATTCCCTGCACTGTTGCCCCTTCGGTCTGTTCCTTTTTAAAGGAATTGACGGTGGACATGACTTTCATCAGATCTTCTTCCAAAATGGTCATGGTTGTCGGAAGAAAAGAGGTGACACCGTTTTCTGCTTCATAATTTGCAACGGTCTGCAATCCCTCTCTGCTGTTGTCGCAGGTGTCGAATCCCACTGCACCGTGCGTATGGACGTCCACCAAACCGGGAATTACTTTTTTGAAACAGACGTCAATCACTTCTTCGCCGGGCTTTGGCTCCAGTGTTTTTGCAATCTCAGAAATACGTTCCCCTTCGATTCTGATGTCACCGGATGCAAAGACGAATTTGCCGTTCAGATAGTTTGCGTTTTTTAATAACATTTCAGCTCACTCCTTTTGTATCACATACTGCAGAAATTTGTTGATGCAGTATTATCATTTGGCAGAAAAGATTTTGTTGCTTCCCTTTCGGCAAGCAAACCGCCACGTCAATTATACCCTAATTGTCCGCAAAAATCAATCCGGGAGCTTGAATTCTTATCAATTATTTCGGAACATGGATGCATGTTTTTCTGCGGATTGATCCTGTAACAGAAAAAGGAGGTGTAAAAAGCTGTTTTTACACCTCCTTCCGGTTGATATCCAAATGGGAGAAAACGGAATTAACCGTTCTTTTTCCCTGATTTTCTCCGACGTTTCACCAGACTGAACACCGTAGAAAGAGAAACGAACAGAAAACAGTACCCAAGCGAAAAACAGAGCTGCATCCATTCTTTTTGCCCGAAATAATAGACAATCGGCGCCAATAAGAACAAAGGAACGGATAATATTAAGAAACTTTTCGTTCCATTCATTACTATGTGTTTCTGCACGTTTGCAGACACATAGTTGGCAATATGCCAGATCAGTGCAGTATAGAGCAGTGCATAAAAACACTGAGTAACCGCAAAAATCTGCATTTCACTGTCCAAAACCACAATCGCAATCATCAACAGAGAAAAAACACAGAATAGTTTTGCAAGCCGGTTGAGGCTTTTTCCGCAGTGCCCGTGCCGCACATAATGAAAGGCGTGCAGGGCGGCGAGCAGTTGGGAAATGGAGATAGGGATGGCGACATGCCAATAAAAGTTATATTGCATGCCAAAAAGATGTTTGTTTGCCAAAATCAGTGCCAAAACGGAAAGAATCCGGACAACAATTCCCAGAATTCCAAATCCGGTGCGGTGTCTTGCATTCATGCTGCATTACTCCTATCAAAAAAGCACATAGCTGGTTTTAATATCCACAAAGAATTCCGAGCCGCCGGCAGGCACTTCGGGAATGTCATTCGTCAGCTTCTGATCCCCGAACAAATCCTGATAACGAATGTTTTTCGGGTTGTCGACCACAATGCATTTTGTGCGGATGGTAAAACCCTGACCGTTATCGAAAACAAGACTTGGATAATAGTCGAAACGCAGAGTGACGCCGAACTGGCTCTGCCCTGCGGCAACAATCTTATCCAGCTGCGCGAGAAACATATCGGAAAATTCCCGCGCAAAGTCAAAGTTCAGACGGGGCAGTCCGAACTTTTCGGCGCTGCCTGTAAAAGCGATTGGTGCATTGTATACGGCATTCGGAACGCCTTTCAGAATATATTGATATTTGTTTTTTGCTTCCGGATAGGAGTCCAGGTCATAGGAAATTTTGCAATCCTTTGCGACATAACGGTTTTTCTCATTCTTATCTGTAGAATAAATTGTCTGAGAACCGCAGATGTTTTCCAGCTGAATCAGAATAGCACTGATTTCCTTCTGCGTGATTGGTTCCGTGCCTTTGATATTTCCGCCGTCAAACAGTTGAATTCCGTTGGTGAAGGCGTAGGTCAGGATCACATTGGTTTTGTCTTTTCCGATGCCGGACAAATCTTTATAATAATTGTCGATGTTTCCAAGACTTACGGTAGCATGAGATTTTTTAATCATACCGTATACCAAAGCGCAGACGGCATCCTTTTTGTTTGCGGTCTGATCCGCAAAGGCGGCAGTGATTTTATCTTCTCCGAGACATTCTTTTGCGATAATCGTAATGTCTCTTCCGTAAGGATGCTCCAGCTGGGAGGCGATCGGGAAAACGCTGTAAGTCAGATTGTATTCCTCGCTGGCGTAGCGGATAGCGGCTCTTGCCAGTTCCCCGTTCGTGACGGTTTTGTTCGGATCGTAGTCCATATTGTCAAACAATTTTGTGCTTTGGAATACTGTTTTTGCGACCTCATCGGAAATAGCCTGACTGAAGCTGGTTCTTGAGGAACCGTCCGTTTCTCTGGAACGGATAATCAAAGCGGCCGCTTCCGCACGGGAAAGCGTATCCTCCAGACGAAGCTGCACACCGTCGTTCCCAATCATAATGCTGTTATTGTAAAGCCATGCAATCGCATCCGCATTGGGGGACTGCTGTGTGATAATAGAGGGAGCAATCTCGCCTTTCTTTTCTCCGGCGCGGCTCCAGAGAAGTTCTGCTGTTTCACCGCGGGTGATGGGCCTGTCCGGCTCAAAAAGATTGCCGTTGCTCTTGAGGCCGGAATACATGATATATTCATAGCCCCAATGCTCTTTCGGAACATCGGAAAAATCCGTTTCCCGTCTTTCGGGACCTTTCCCGATCATTTTGACAAATTCCGCCCTTGTGACCGTATTGTCCGGGCGGAAGGTGCCGTCCTCATAACCGCTGATGGTTCCGTCGCTGACCAGCTTTGAAACCGATTGGAAGGCCCAATGATTTTCTCCCAGGTCAGAGAAGCTCACCTCTGCGGCGGCGGGGATAGAAAAAGCGGCAAGCAAAATGCCGATGCTGAGTATGTAGGACATTGCTTTTTTGAACATCAAAAAAATCCTCCTCTTTTGAATACTGATCTGATTCAAATTTTTCTTTATGTTGATTTTAACATATTGTCGGCACGATTGCAACCTGCTTCTGTGCGAAACTCACAGACAGAAAACGGGAAAAGGTGACTTTTGCCTTGCAAAAGCGCCTTAATCTTGCTATAATAATACTACTATTGGAGACAAAGGAGTTTCAGAATGCTGAACTACTGTATTGCCGGGCTTTCTGTCTCGGTCGAGAATATAAAATACCCCTTTTTTAAAAGAAGGATGCAACAGTATCAGAAAACGGATGCTGTGGCACAGCCGGATTTGACGATTTCGTTTTCCGAGCAGGAAGAAATCACGGAACCGCAAGGAGAATTGGTCGGACAACGAATGGGGTATCGAACCTATCTCAAGACAAAAGAGGGCGGATATGTCAACTTTGATCGGTTGCAGGACACGGAAAACCGCACGGCGCTGATGATGGCGGACAAGGATTTCCGCAAGGTGGAAGCTGTGATAAGAGATGTGGAAATGC
>CAKRUL010000017.1 GCA_934403665.1 uncultured Clostridia bacterium
CCGTAAGCCGTTTTTTGATGGTTTACGGCATTGTTTTTTCTCTCACACTCGTCAAATTTGAAGGAATCGAACGATCCGAAATTTTTGACGGGCTTGTTTTTATGTGTTCGGCGTCCTTATCCTTACAGCTGTCAATCAAGCAGACGTCCGTATCATTCAGCCGAACAAGCCCGATTTTCGATCTCTTTTAGATGGGGCTTTCTTCCGCCTTCTTCTTTGATGCTTTTTGATTCTGCCATTGTGCACGGCTGATTCCGAATACGACGGTCTGCTCCCCCTCTTTATCCGTAAATTCGGTAAGCAGCGTCATACCGTTTGCGCGGGCGGTGGCGGAGGACGGAATGTTCGACTTTTTCATATAAGAGTACACCATGCCGAAGGTTGTGTTCGTAAAGGTCCAGTCGCGGACTGCCTTCACCGCTTCCTTTGCATAGCCCTGGCGTTGGTGAGCCTTTGCGATATGATAGCCGATCTCCGGCAGGATGGAACCGTTTATATTTTGCATGGTCAGCCCACAATCGCCGATCATTTCAGCCGTAGAATTCAGACAAACCGCCCACAGTCCGAACCCGAACACGCGGTAGCGATCAATATTCTTATTGATCCAATTTTGCACCCGTGCCTTATCAAAGGTATAGGGGTAGTGCTGCATGATGTCGGAATCGGCGAGCACGGTATCAAGTGCGTCAAAATCCTCGGGTGTCATTTCCCGCAGGAAAAGACGTTTTGTTTCCATTTTCATTGGGTTTCCTCCTTTCTTGCCCCGTCAAAAGTGCACGACCCGTTCCTATAAAATATCCCTCCTGAATCGCCGAAGCCGTTGCAACGGAACACACAATTACATTGCTGTATTTCAGCTCAATAAAGCTCAGCGTCAGCGGCAGAAGAAACAGCAAAAATCCCGTAGCCTTATTCATGACCGAATGTACGGATACCAGTCTTTTGTTTCGGATCAATCCCGCTCCGATATTGAAAACTTTGATCAACGCAATGACGGCGATCCATATCCACAGCCGTGTTCCTGTTCCAGAATCCACCACAGGTATCCATAGGGAAGATTCCGCTCTGCCCATCGGCTCTGCTCGGATGTGCTCTCATGCACCCATTCTTCCGATACGATGCGCGTTCCATCATAGACGCCGCCTTTTCGGATCAGCTCGCCGATTTTTGCCATGTCCATCGGCGAAAGGGTAAGCCCCCATCCGCCTGTGTTCACGCCGTTCGGGTCAGTGACCCAAACGCTCATGTCGGTTGCCTTGTAAAATGCCATCTGTTCTTCTTTATTGCGGAACGTGATATTCTGCTCTACGGGAATCCCCAGCGGAGTGAATAGGCTCTCTTTTGCAAAGTCGAGAACGGATCGTCCGGTTACTTTTCCAAGAATGCCGGTCAAAATGTCCGGTCCAACCAGCGGCGCATAGCGGAAAGTTCCAATCTGCCCTTTTCCGCCCAGCACATCAAGGGAGAACTTCACCCAGTCCGGGCTCGTAAAATACTTGGTGTAAGGGTTGGATTTGTACTTATAAGGTGCGGTCATAGTGAGCATATCCCGAATTGTAATCCGGTGAATCGTCTTTTCACCGCGCTTGACCGTGTATTCCGGGTAAAACTCCAATACCTTTCGGTCAATGCTGTCAAGATAGCCTTTGTCCAGCGCAATCCCGAACAAAATGGAAACAATACTCTTTGTCACCGAGAAAACATGAATACGGCTTTCTGCCGTGCAGCCGCCAAAATAGTTTTCATAAACGGGCTTTCCGTCTTTCAGGACGACCACGCCGGCTATATTGTTGTAATCCACCGCGATAGCAACTTCCATTTCTGAAATTTTTGCTTGCTTCATAAACTCTCCTTCTGTGCGCATTCTTGCATTCACTTGCTCTTGACTTTTTGGATCACCCATTTCGTTAGGAAAATCACACCTGTGATGACAGCAACCTTACATGCGGAAACCAAAATGGTTGCAACAGCAAGCGGTATGGCCTGTTCCTTTGGCATTGTTGTGAAGGTGGACGCAATATTGTTTTTGACCCACAAAAACAGGATGAACGCGATGGAGACCGTTCCGACAATGATTCTCCATGGTTCCATGTTACGGTCATTCTTATTTCTTTTTTGCATAGGTGACTCCCTCCGCTTTTCTTATTGTTTTTTTGACCCAAACAAATCCTGCTTCCGGCAGTGCGAAGCTTCCGGAAAGCAAGGACATTACAGTATCACAGGGATCTTCCAAAGCAGGATGCTTTTTCAGAAATTCTTTCATGGTTGTTTTCTTCTGAAATCATCCATGCAGCATGAAACAGTTACCACCGCTTGCGCCGCCCCAAATAGCGAAACACATGGCTTTTGTATTCCAAATACGGCTTTCCGAATTCCCGGCTCAAATATCGTTCTTCCTGCAGAATCTGCAAATGGAGCATAATCATTGCAAAGGCAGAACAAAGTGCGGTCAACGGGTTGCAGTATAGAAGAAACACACCGATGTATTGCAGGTCGAAGCCCAGAAAGGCCGGATTCCTGCTGTATTGATAAATTCCGTTCGTTACCAGCTTTGTTTTGTCCTTCTCCGGAATCCCTGCCCGCCAGCTGTCTTTCATACAGAGAACGGAAAGCAGAAACACCGCATTTCCTATCATCGCAATGAGAAATCCGGTAAAGCGCGCATTTGCGGTCAGCCGGCTCCAGCCGAAAGCAATAGACAGAAGCTGTGCGGCAGGTGAGCAAAGGGTTGCAATGCCCATGAGAACTTCCACCGTATGGATGGATTTTTCTTTTCTGCGCCCAATCTGCCGGGTTTGGATTCCGCGCCGCCTTTGAGACAGCATTTTTACAAAGTAAATACCGTAGAACACGACCAGCGCAAAGAGCGCCAGCAGAGTATATGGCAAATGGTTTTCCAGATCATATTTCATTGGTTTCCATTCCTTCCATTCTTCACTCATCCGAAGAATCCAGATCTTTATGAATCATAGAACCCATCACAAGACCGGCAAGCATCCCAAGAGAAATGCCGATTCCTGTATCGTTCCACAGCGCTGTGCCAAGCGCGGTGCCGAAACACATTCCAAGGCACATCCCCTCTGTGCCGTAATCGCCGTCCTGTTTTTTACCCTTCGTTTTCTTCCTTACACTTTTGGTAAAAAAGATTACGAACAGCAGTCCTATTGCTGTCCAAGGCAGGGCAGCATGAATAAAATCCAAAATCGAATCCATATCTGTCGTCTCCTTATGTGTGTTTTGCTCATTCCTTATGCAAGACCGTGGACTTCCTGTGCGATACCGGGAAGGGATTGCGCGGGAGGGGGAGACAGGAAAGTCCGAGTACCGCCGTTTGCGGCTCCGGAATCGTCATCACAGTTGACGGATTAACGTACGAAAGGCTGTATCACGGTCAAAGATGCCTGTTGCGAAGCCTGGAATCTCCTTGATGGATTTGCAAATGCTGATGCTGAAGCCTGTGAGAATTTCTTTCATTTCCATGTCAGAGTAAGGGCAGTCACCGGTTACAATCAGCGTAGATAAGCTATGCACCACAAACCAGAGATCACGGAAATACAGGTCTGCCTCTGCGGCGTTCATCTGGTAAATGCTCCTCAGCGTCGGACGGACAAGCTCCTGCAAATGCTGCATCGACTTCATGGCACTGTACTCTTGCTCCCGTGTCCGCGTCAAAAACAGAAGCCGGTAAAGCTCCGGTTCTTCTCTTGCAAACCGAATATATTGCATTCCAACCCCAAGAAAGGGGATTTTCTCTTTCAATCCTGCATTTGTGTAATCGTCATACACGCGCATTGCAGCGGCATAGACCTCCTGCTTTACTCTGTCCATAGAACCAAAGGCGGTAAAGACCGGCTGCGTGGAGGTGCCGAGCTCGTCTGCCATCGTCTTTGCGGTCAGACCGTCAAACCCTTTTGTCCGCACAACACGCAGTGCCGCGTCTGCCATTTCTTTTTTTGTGAATTTGTTCTTCGGAGCCATAGATTCCATCCTCTCAGTTCGAAATAAAGCGCTTAATATATATTGATCGATGTATATTAAGCATTATACTTCTATGTGACAGAATTGTCAATATAGAAGAAATTCCTATGGCGAATCTACATCCCAGGCGGGCAGAAAATTGCAATTTTTGTTGACAATTATTTTCCTTTATGAGATAATCACTTTGGTGTTGAGTGCTTTTGCCGATACTAGGCAGATGTCAAATCATTTCAAAGGAAACGATGCATAAGAAAGTGCTGCAGTATGCGAAGCGTTCTTTTCCATAACATATTTTTACTAAAACAAAACATTTTAATACTTAAGGAGGATATCTATGCTCAACTATGAAATCAAAAAAACCCCGGGGGATATTGAATGGTTCCGTATTGCAAGATTCGGAATGTTTATTCACTTCGGCCTTTACTCTATGGCGGCGAGACATGAATGGATTAAATCCAAGGAATGTATTTCCGAAGAAAAATACAATAAGTATTTTGAACTTTTTAACCCGGATTTGTTTGATGCGAAAGTGCTTGCCAAGCAAGCCAAAGATGCCGGAATGAAATATGCCGTGTTTACGACAAAGCACCACGAGGGCTTTTGTACCTTTGATACGAAGTATACGGATTACAAGGTCACAAATACGCCGTTCGGACGTGATATTATAAAAGAATATACCGATGCTTTCAGAGCAGAGGGAATCAGAGTCGGGCTCTATTATTCTCTTCTTGATTGGCATCATCCGGATTTCACTTTAGATTTATATCATCCGCGCCGCCGCGATCCTGATGCAGAGCAGCAGAATGTCGGCAGAGATATGCACAGATATGCCGAGTATATGCGGAATCAGGTGGAAGAACTTTTGACGAACTACGGAAAGATTGATATTTTATGGTTTGACTATTCTTATCCGGCATATACACATGACCCGGAATACAAACCGTGGATGCAGGGAAAACAGAAAGACGCGTGGGAGTCAGAAAAGCTTATCGCACTTGTGAGAAAGCTGCAGCCCGAAATTATCGTCAACAACCGTACCGAAATTGATCAGGATATCTGGACGCCGGAGCAATATCAGCCGATGGAGTGGATGAGACATCCGGAGACCGGCGAGCTGGTCAACTGGGAGGCATGCCAGACCTTTTCCGGTTCATGGGGTTATTACCGTGATGAAATGACCTGGAAATCCCCCGAAATGCTGATACAGATGCTGATCAATACCGTAAGTTGCGGTGGAAATTTAATTATGAACGTCGGACCTGACGGCAGAGGCGTGCTGGACAAGCGTGCGCAGAATGCTCTGCATGTTTACGGGGAATGGATGCATTCGAATTCACGTTCCATCTATGACTGCACCATGGCAGATCCGGAATTTATTGTTCCGCGCGGCTGCAGATTCACGCAGAGCAATGATGGGAAACGGCTGTATGTGCACCTGATGGAGTATCCTTTCCAATTCCTTGAAATGCGCGGATTTGCCGGAAAAGTGGATTATGCACAGTTCTTGCACGATGGCAGCGAAATTCTCTTTACGGAGCAAAACAGCGGTGAACATTGCAGCATAGGACGAACTGAGGCAGATGACCTTTTGGTACTTCATCTTCCGGTCGTGAAACCCGATGTTACCGTTCCGGTGGTTGAACTGTTTTTGAAATAGAAGTCTGATTGGAGAAGCCCTTCGGGAAGCCGGCTTTTCCGATTGATATGATATGCCATTGAGCCATGCGGCTTTTGCCGCATGGCTCGAATACTTTTCCGCCCTTAGACGGCAATCCCGAAGAAACGCGCCAGAAAAGCGACTGTGCCGCAGATCACCATCCCTGTGACGGTCGGAACCAGAAAAGAAATCAGCGTCCACTTGACGCTTTTCGTTTCTTTTCGGATGGTCAGACAGGTGGTGGAGCAAGGCCAATGCATCAGAGAAAACAGCATGGTGCATACAGCCGTCAGCCAGGTCCAGCCGTTTGCTGTGAGAAGCTCCTTCAACTGCATCAAATGATCGATTTCCGCAATGCTGCCTGTCGACATATAGGCCATGATGATGATGGGCACGACAATTTCATTGGCAGGAAAGCCGAGAAAAAAGGCAATGAGAATCACACCGTCCATTCCCAAACATCTTCCGAAGGGATCCAAAAAGGCAGCGCAATGCGCCAGCAAGGACCGGTCTCCTGCAGAGATGTTCGCCATCAGCCAAATGAGGATTCCTGCCGGTGCCGCGACCGCCGCTGCGCGGCCAAGCACAAACAGAGTGCGGTCAAAGATGGAGCGCACAATCACCTTTCCGATTTGCGGTCTGCGATAAGGCGGCAGTTCCAGTGTGAAGGAAGAAGGAACTCCTTTTAATATGGTTGCGGACAGCAGACGTGACATGAGGAAGGTCATCAAAACGCCCAGAAGAATCACTCCGGTCAACAAAAGGGTGGAAACAACGGAGCGTGCAGGACCGGAGAAGGTGCCTGCAAAGAACATCGTGATGATTGCAATCAGAGTGGGAAATCTGCCGTTGCAGGGGACAAAGCTGTTGGTGATCATTGCAATCAGCCGTTCACGCGGAGAATCAATGATGCGGCAGCCGACGATGCCGGCGGCATTGCACCCGAATCCCATACACATCGTAAGAGCCTGTTTTCCGCAGGCTTTTGCCTTCTTAAAATATTTATCCAAATTGAACGCCACGCGGGGCAAATATCCCAAATCCTCCAGCAGAGTGAAAAGCGGAAAAAAGATTGCCATAGGAGGAAGCATGACAGCAACGACCCATGCCAAAACGCGGAACATGCCGAGCACCAGCACACCGTGCAGCCAGTCGGGGGCGTTCACCAGGCGAAACAAACCTGTGAGGCGTTCCTGTACCCAGAACAGTCCGTCGGACAACAGCCGGGAGGGGTAGTTTGCACCGACAAGCGTGATCCAGAACACGACCGCCAGCAGTAGAATCATGATGGGGATTCCGGTTCGTTTGTCCGTCAGCACCTGATCAATTTTTCGGTCTCTTTGATGATAATCCTTCTTTTCAAAGTAGACGCTGTTCAGACAGACCTCTTCCGCTTTCAGCACGATTCCCGATTCCATCAGATCCTCTACTCGGTCCGGCTCAATTCCTTTGGATGCCAAATATTCTTTTGCTTCCTTCTGTGCGGCTTGAATATCGGCATTTTCCAAAAGGGAAAAGCCCAAAAATTGCTGCATGGAACGAAACAGATTTTCGTCCGGGTGCAACAGTTTTAAAGCAACCCAGCGGCTGTTGCATTGTCCGTTCAGAAGATTGGAGACAGAGGGCTCAATTTTCTGAATGGCTTTTTCAATCGGAAGCGGATAACGGATGGAGACAGGCGAAATCTGTTCTTTCCGTTTTACGACAGATTCCACCTTTTCCATCAGCTGACTCAAGCCCTTGCCGTCTCTTGCGCTGGTTCCGATGACGGGAACGCCCAAGCTGTGCGAAAGACGGTTCAGGTCGATGCGAATCTGTTTCTTTTTTGCTTCATCCAGCAGATTCACACAGACAATCACATGGTTCGTCATCTCGATTGTCTGCAGAACCAGGTTCAGATTTCTCTCTAAACAAGTGGCGTCACACACGACGATAACGGCATCCGGCTGTTCAAAGCAAATAAAGTTTCTTGCTACTTCCTCTTCGGCGGAATGAGCCATCAGGGAATAGGTTCCCGGCAAATCAATCAGAATATATTCTGTTCCGTTATGTATATATTTTCCCTGAGCGTTCGTCACGGTTTTTCCGGGCCAGTTTCCGGTATGTTGGTTTAATCCGGTCAGCTCATTGAAAACCGTGCTTTTTCCGACATTAGGATTGCCTGCCAAGGCGATGACCTTATTTGCGCGGTTGAGCAGAAGATCGTTGTCAATGGCGCCTCTTCCGGTTGATTCAGCGGTTAAACCCATTTTGATATCTCCTTTCTTTCTATGGGATGTTGCTGAAATAAAAACAAGGCGTTTTTTTGTTATGTATGATAAAAACACCTTGTTTTTTGCTTTTTTCAGCAGCACTCTACGATAATCTGAGAAGAATCCTCGCTGCGCAGGGCAATCACGGCTCCCCGTATCAGGTAGGCAACGGGATCTCCGCCCGGACTTTTTTTCAAACATTCAATATCGGTTCCCTCGATCAAACCGATATCCAGCATTCTGCGGCGCATGGCGCCGGTGGACAGCAGTCGGCACACTTTGGCGGTTTCGCCTTCCGCTATATTATTTAATGTTGCTTGATACATGGTTGTTAACTCCTAAAGATTTCAATATTGATCCAAGAAAATTTATTTCCCATTTTCAGCTTATGCAAAAAGAGGAGATTTGTTTCCGGGGAAACAAGAACGCAAGGTCTCCGTCTCCTTCGATTCGTTTGCCGGGAAAAAACAGAAAAACCGTATCACAATAAAGATGCGATACGGCTCTGCTGATAGCTCCAATAGATTTCCAATGTTTAATTGCTTGCCAAAATTTCCTCTTTGACGGTGTCCCTTAGTATGTTGATTTGTTCAAAATCGATGTTGGGCACATAGCACTGTTCCAATTCATCATGCAATGCTTTTGCCTCGCGAATGACAGAGATTGCTTTTTGAATCAGAGTGTCCATCCATTCTGTGTTATATCGGATTTCCGCTTTGTCCGGTTCGCCGTAACAGCCGGAAAGATCAATCGCATTTCCGCCGCTGTACGGATGATAGGCATTGGAGGTGACGACTGAGACGCCAAGCTCTTTTATGATCAGATGATCTATTTTGTTCACCGGATCCATCGGACAATAGAAGGTCTCCACGGCGAAATCGCGCCGGAGCGCTTCGTTTCGGATGGTTTTAAGCAGCTGCGGCGCACAGTCTCCGGCATGGCTTTTGATTTGATAAACGATGGGGGTCCGAATGGTTTCCTGCATATAGTTTACAAGGCCGTTCGGCGTGATTGCCGATAAAAACATTTTGCGCTCTTTTTCCTCTTTTCCCTTTTGGTCTGCAAATATTTCACGGATCAGATTGGAGGAAATCGTTTTTAAATTGGTATGAAGAAAAACATTCTGATACATATTATTGATATCCAGCCAAATTTCCCTGGCACTTTTTAAATAACGGTAAGCGCGGCTGAATTTCTGACCGATCGCCTCGTTGAGAGACAGGATGGTATCCTTTTGCTCTTTCAGCTTTGCCGTGTTGAAAAAATCGCCGAAATGCAGAATAATGTCGCATGCACCCGGATTTTTCGGATCCACAATGTGCGGAGCAGTGCCGTCCACAAGCAGTGTGCGATAGTGCGGAATCAGGATGCCGTCCAGGGAATGCGGATCGGAAGAACAGTGCAGAAATTCCACATCGCACCCCATGGAAAGGAAATCGTTTGCAAGCGTTTTGAAAAAGGTAGACTTTCCTGACCCCGGACCTCCTTTGACACAGTAAATCATATTGGCATCTTTCTGTGAAAGAATCTGGTCATAATAGCTGAAAAAACCTTGGGTTGTGTTCCCACCGGGAAATAAATCTGTTTTTTGCATCATGCTCACCTCTTCGATTCCATAGAAAATTCCGGAGATCCGTTTCTTTTTTTGCGCGGATTCCGGCAAAACAGCGAAAATTTCTTTTCCTCATGCATTGCTCGGTGAAAAGAAAATGATCTTGAAAAAAGTTACAATATATTATATTGTAGGCTTTGACGAATTATGTAAATTATTTTCGTTAAATTTTTATAAAAAATAATCTTGGAAATTCCTTTGCAAAAGTTGTTTTGTATGTTATGATAAATTGGAAAGGGGTGCGGCATATGATTGAATGGCTGACAATTGCAGTCGGTGTGCTTGGGGGACTTTGCTTGTTCCTGTATGGCATGAAAGGAATGGGGGAAGGACTCGAAAAGGTTGCCGGTACAAAGATGCAGCAGATTATTGAGTCTCTTACGGGGAATATCATAAAAGGAATTTTGGTTGGAACGGTTGTCACCGCCATCATTCAGTCATCTTCCGCCACTACAGTGATGGTAGTCGGCTTTGTCAGCGCAGGTCTCATGACGCTGAAACAGGCTGTGGGCGTCATTATGGGAGCAAATATCGGTACAACAGCGACCTCTTTTATCTTGAGTGCAAGCGATATCAACGCTTCCGGTCTGATGAGCTTATTGAAGCCGGAATTTCTGATGTATGTTTTTGTGATTGTGGGTATCCTTCTGATTATGGGAGCGAAACGGGAACAAAGCAAAGATGTCGGGGAAATTATTTTTGGATTGGGGATTCTGTTCATCGGGATGGACATTATGTCCACCGTGATGAGTTCGATTGACGATATTTATTTTCAAAAGGCATTTACCATGTTTTCCTCCAATCCGTTTTTTGGCGTATTGATCGGCGCAGCGGTTACTGCTTTGATTCAGTCTTCCTCCGCATCTATCGGCATTTTGCTTGCAGTGAGTGCGACAGGGGCAGTCACCTTTGCCGGAGCGGCTCCGATTATTTTAGGGCAAAATATAGGAACTTGCGTAACGGCTCTTTTATCCAGCGTCGGATCTTCCAAAGAGGCAAAAAAGGCAGCTTTGGTTCATCTGTATTTCAATGTGATCGGAACCGTTCTTTTTCTGATTTTATTATACAGCATTCATGCGGCGGCTCCGCAGGTCTTTCCGTTCTGGAACAATACGATAGGAAAGTTGGACATCGCGGTGTTCCATCTGTGCTTTAATGTTTTGTGCACATTGTTCTTTCTGCCGTTTAACAAAGCGCTTGTGTGGCTGGTGGAGTTCACGGTCAGCAGGGACAAGCAGGTGCAAAAAGAAATGGAAATTACAAACCGGCTGGACGATCGGTTTTTATACTCCCCGTCGGTGGCGCTTTCTCAGTGTAAATCGGTTATGACGGATATGTTCCGCCTTTCCACCGCCAATGTGAGAAAAGGCGCGGAGACTTTATTCAATAAGAAAGACAAGGAAATTCAGGGAGTCTTTGAAAACGAGAAGAAAGTAGATGATTTGGAGGGAAGCGTTTCCCGCTATCTTCTCAAGATCACCGATAAGGATTTGACAGAGAAGGAAGCCAAGATGGCCGCCGGATATATTCATATTCTTACCGATATCGAGCGGATGTCTGACCATGCGAAAAATTTGGCGGAATATGCGCAAGAGATGATAGAACGCAAGGTTGATTTCACAGATAAAGCATATGTGGAGCTTCACAATATGCTGGAGGCAACTTTTGAAATCATGGATTTGACCGTGCAGGCATTTATCGACAACGATAAGGAAGCAATCAAGAAAATTCAG
>CAKRUL010000018.1 GCA_934403665.1 uncultured Clostridia bacterium
ATGTTGAGGTGGATTGTTTTGAAGGCTTGCTGGTAAATTACGTGCGCAAGAAAGAGGCACATGTTATCATCAAAGGTCTGCGGGCAATCTCAGATTTCGAGTATGAATTTCAGATGGCTTTGGCAAACACCAAAATCGCACCGGATATCGAGACTCTTTTTATGATGACCAATCAGGAGTATTCCTATTTGAGCTCCAGCATTGTCAAAGAATTGGCATCTCTGGGCGGGAGCCTGGAGGGATTGGTTCCGGATGAAATCATGCAGGAGATTATTGATAAAGTGAAAGAACACGAAGCGTGTGAAAAAAGGTGAGGAGGAATCGGCATGAAATTCAAAGAATTGATTGATGAACTGGAGGAAGTCATCGAGGACGCGTCCAAAATTCCGCTGTCCAACAAATGCATGATTGATAAAGAAGAAATATTCAATATTATTCAGCAGATTCGACTGACTTATCCCGAGGATATCAAGCAGGCGGAGTATGTCCGCAAGGAGCGTGACAGAATTCTGCAGGATGCCGAAAAGGAATCCAACATCATTACGGAGAATGCAAAGGCAAAGGTTGCAAAACTGGTAAACGATTCGGAGATTATCAAAATTGCAAAGGAAAAGGCAACCGAGATTTTGCAGGATGCCACGAAGAATGCCCAGCAAATTCTTGACGATGCGGAGGAACAGGTGCGTAAGATTCAAGAGCAGAAATCGCAGGAATTGATGCAGGAACAAGAGAGTGCGCTTGGCTATATTGATGGGATGCTGGGGCAGGCAGAGTCCACGGCGGAATCTTCTGTCACTGCTATGGTGAAGTTGATTGATGAGATGAACCAGCACTATGACCAGCTGCGCAGTGTGTATGAAAAGATTTCTAAAAACCGGCAGGTGTACCGGGAAAAGAACAATTTGCAGTGAGAAAGATAAAAATGAAAAATTCAGCCCCTTGCGTTTTGAAACGCAAGGGGCTGTTTGCCTATGTGCCGGAGTTTCAAGTTCAACAGGAATCACTTCGGTTGAAACGAGAATCCGGTTTTCAAGGGATAATGTCGAGGTTTCATTGCTCTGTTTCTTTGAATGCATAGATGCTCCTTTGCAGCATGCGGCTTCAAAGTTTCCCGGCAAAGAATAAATTTTTCCATGCTGCATTATTTTTAAAAAAGGAACAGACAATAGGAAAAGCACGAGAAAAGATGAAAAATATATGATTCCGATAAATATTTGAAAATACAGGAAATATATTCTTTAGGAAAATCATACAATATATCACAAGAAAGTGCAAACCCAAAAAACGACATACTTTGTTGTTTTGACACTCGGAAAGGAGAGAACAAATGTTAAAAAATCAGAAAATCAAAAATATTCTTTGGATTGCAGGAGGGACGCTTCTCTTTGCGGTGATTGCAGGGCTTGGGTCCATGAAATCGTCAGAGGTGTACGCTGCGCTCAAGCTGCCGCCTCTGTCACCGCCCTCTTGGCTTTATGGAGTTGCGTGGCCTGTTTTATATGCACTGATGGCCTTGGCGACTATCCTTCTCAAACAGAAAGCGCAAAGCGGTGCGGAGAAAAAGGATGCCATTTCGACTTATTGGATGCAGTTGGTGATCAATGCTATTTGGCCTTATCTTTTTTTCCTGCTGAAGGTTCGGTTTCTTTCCTTTGTGTGGCTGGTACTGCTTCTGTATTTTGTCATTCTTTTGACAATCCGTTATTGGCGGCTATATAAGCCGGCGTCTTTGCTTTTGATACCCTATGTTTTCTGGACGGCTTTTGCGGTATATCTGAACTACTTTACATGGCTTCTCAACCGCTGAGGTGATCAGAACAAAGACAACAGCAACCGAAAACAAAAAGAGCGGACCTTTTGCCATCCAAAGAGCGCTTAATCCCATAGCCAGAAATGCAGACAGCGTCTTTCCGATCAGGTAAGGCGCTGTTTTGATGTGACAGGGGGCAGTGAAAGAGAGCGCTTGGAAAAATATGCTGATTCCTCCCAGACTTAAAAGAAATTCACTCAGACAAATTTTCAGAACCGGAGAGAAATTTAGAACAGAAAGCGCTTTGAGTCCCGATGTGATTTCAAACAGTCCGAATATCATTGCCTCCGCGGCGTCGGAATGGCTTCCAAAGAAACGGCTGAGAAATGCGATCACCTGCGTTGCCTTCAAAACAGAGAAAAATGCGGCAGAAAATACAATCACGCCCACTACATTGAGCATGGAGAAACAGCTGTCTTTGACGGCATCTGTGAGAAGCAGAGAAAGGGGCATCGTCGGTTTGCTGCCGGAAACCGGGATGCATGTGTCGTTCCGATAGAAAAGGCGAAGGACGCTTCCCGTCATCAACGAGGCGAGGATATGGCAGACAAAGAGCAGAACGCCTGTAGAGACGCTTTTGAAAAAAGCACTGCCGACCGTCGCAATGGCAAAGGCAGGACCGCAGTTGTTGCAGAAGGTCAGAAGAAAGCCGGCTTCTCTTTTGGAGATGCGATGGTCGCGATATAAATCGGATGCCGTTTTTGCTCCCATGGGATACCCGCAGACCATTCCCAAAAGAAGGGCAAGCACTCCGTAAGAAGAAATATGAAAAAAGGATCCGATTTTTTCAATCAGCTTATTCTCCGGACGGAGAATATTAGCGTTTGTCATCATCTTTGAGACGACCATAAACGGGAAAAGGGAACCAATCACCGAATTGCCGCAGAGTATCAGAGCTTCTTTGGCGCCCTCCGCGCTGGAAACGGGAAAGAGCAGAAACAGAAAAAACGACAGAATCAAAAAAATTGCCATAGTACTCCCATTCCTTTCTGCCGGACGAGGAGTATTTTGCCTCGTCGGTTGCTATGAATTTCCGGGTATTCAGACGCCGCGCGACAGAAAATTTGCCTGTGAGAATCCCCTGGTATACTTATGCCGCCGAATCGCTGAAATATTCATGCACCGGCAAGCATAGTATATAATATAACAGAGAAGAAATGAGGTTATCCGTATGGCGAGAAAAAAAGAAAAAGAGAAGGAGCCCCGCCCCAGTCTGCGGGAAATTATGACGCAGGCGCTGGAACTTCCGGCAGAATTAAGTGATTTATCCAAGACTACTCTTCTGGGAAACAAAGAAGTCAGCATCCAGAATTTTAAAGGGATTATAGAGTATGACACCAATACTATCCGGCTGAATACCAAAGATTTCATGATAAAAATATGGGGCGCAAATCTGAATATCAAGAATATCAACGACGAGGACATCACGGTCAGCGGAAAAATTTCTGGCATTGAGTTCAATTAGACGGAGGCTGTATGTATGCTGTTCACCAGAATAATCGATTTTTTTCAGGGATATGTGGTGCTGTATCTGGAAGGCATTCACCTGGAACGCTTTCTGAATATGGCGATCAATGAGGACATCTATTTGTGGGATGTAAGACGCATGTCCGATACAACAATGCGCCTGAAAGTCAGCCGAAAGGGATTCAAAAGACTGCGGCATTTGGCTTATAAAACAAAAACCAAGGTTTCGCTGGGCGGAAAATACGGCTATTTTCGATGGAGGAAGAAGGCCTCTGCACGCAAGTTTTTTCTTTTTACTGTTCTTTTTGCGGTTTTGCTGATTGCTTTTTTATCCTCTTTGGTTTTAGAGATTGAAGTGGTTGGGAATACTACGGTGGACAGAGAGGTTATCCTTCAAAAATTAAGCGAAATAAACTTGAAAAAAGGTGTGTTTCGCGGTAATATAGATAGAGATAAAGTGTCTGCCAAGTTAATCACCGATTTGGATAATATCAGTTGGGTCGGCATCACAGAGGAAGGGACAAAGGTGATTATCGAAATCAAGGAGCGGCGCCCTGCACCGGTCATTGTGCCAAAAGAAGTCCCCTGTCATATTGTAGCCGTCAAGGATGCGGTTGTGAAAAACATGACCATCGAGAACGGCGATGCCGCGGTTCAGATCGGGGATGTGGTGACGCAGGGGCAGGTTTTGATTTCCGGTATCGTGACAAGCGAAAAGACAGAGCCCCGCTATCTGCACGCAATCGGCAGCGTGGTGGGAAAGACTTGGTATGAGGAAACCGTCACCAACAAGATGTATGAATACGAGAAAGAATACACGCAGAATGTTCATACAAAACGATATATCCGCTTTTTTGATTATCCGATCCGTCTTTCGTTTTCCGGGCAGGTTCCTTATTATAATTATGACACGCAGACGGAGCGCAAGATTTTCGGCTTTGTTACCTGGGAGACCAACCGATACAGCGAATATACGCTTCAGAGGAAAGAACGTGACGAAGAAACGGTGAAAAAACAGGCGGAGGAAACATTGACGGAACAGTTATATCAAACGTATGATAAAGAGAAGGTGCTTTCCGTCACCTTCACGCACAGTTATAATGAAGAAGGGGAGCTTGTGACTCGTCTGCTTGCAGAGTGCGAGGAGGAAATCGGGGAGGCATTGGATTTTACAAAGGAAATGCAGATACAGGAGGAAGAGCATGCAGATGAGTGAAAAAGTCATTGCGGCAGGCAATCTGGAGGCAGTGGCAAATCTGTTTGGAGCGTTTGACAGCAATGTCAAGACTGTGGAGAGAAAGTATCAGGTCTCGATTCTCAATCGGGACAATGAAATTCGGATTTCCGGAGCGTCGGAGCATGTGGAAAAAGCAGCGAAGGTGATTGCCCAGCTGTTGCAGCTGGCGGAGCAGGGCGAACCCATCACCGAGCAGAATATTAACTATATTTCTTCTATGGTAGAGAATGAGGAAGAAAAGTCTTATACAGAGCTGACGGGAGACAGCGTTTGTGTTACGGTCAAAGGAAAGCCTATCAAGCCGAAAACCTTCGGGCAAAAGCAGTATACCCAGATGATTGCCGAAAACACTGTCACGTTCGGAATCGGACCTGCGGGAACGGGAAAGACGTATCTGGCTGTGGCGATGGCGGTATCCAGCTTTCGCAGGAAAGAAGTCAGCCGGATTATTCTGACCCGTCCGGCGGTGGAAGCAGGGGAAAGCCTTGGATTTTTGCCGGGGGATTTGCAGACAAAGGTGGATCCGTATCTGCGTCCGCTCTATGACGCTCTGTTTGAAATGCTGGGTGCGGAAAGCTTTCAGAATTATCAGGAAAAGGGAATGATTGAGGTTGCGCCGCTTGCGTATATGAGGGGACGCACCCTGGATGACAGTTTTATTATTCTGGACGAAGCGCAGAATACCACCAAAGAACAGATGAAAATGTTTCTGACGAGAATCGGCTTTCACTCCAAAGCGGTGATCACAGGAGACGTCACGCAGATTGATTTGCCGGCAGGAAAAAAATCCGGTTTAAAGGATGCGGTGCGGATTCTGAAAAACATAGAGGATATCGGGATTCAATATCTGACCGACAGGGATGTGGTGCGGCATCCTTTGATTCAGAAGATCATCCGGGCATACGAACGGTTTGATCAGGCACAGCAAATCAAAAAACAGGACAGGCAGGAAAAAAGATGAAACATATGATAGAAACGGATGATTTTGAAAACAGGCTGAAGCCGGAGGAACGCCGGACAATCAAGGATGTGATTACGGCGGTTCTCGCCGAGGAAAAAATTTCATACGCTTGTTCTGTCAGCGTATCTGTGGTAAGCGAGGAAGAGATCCGTTCCGTCAATTTGGAACAGCGCGGGGTTGATCGCGCAACGGACGTGCTGTCCTTTCCTGCGCTGGAGTTTGACGATTCTTATCATTTGGCGCAGCCGATCGGTCCTGCCGATATGGATCCGGAAACGGGGACTGTTTATCTGGGCGATATTGTGATTTGCAATGATGTGCTGGAACGGCAGGCGTTGGAATACGGACACAGCAAAAAAAGAGAGCTGGGGTATCTGACTACCCATTCCATGTATCATTTGCTGGGCTATGACCATGTCACGGAAGAGCTGAAACGTGACATGCGGCAAAAGGAGGAGGTTCTGTTGCGGAAACTGGGGATTTCCAGAGAGGAGCCCTAAAAACCAGAGCAGAACAAAAGAGAAACAACGCTGTACATACCGTGCGGCGGAATGGAGGAATCAAATGCGGAAACTGTTCCAAAGCTTTCAATATGCCTGGACGGGGGTAAGAGACTGTTTTCGGGAGGAGCGAAATTTTAAGATACATACGCTGGCGGCAGTGCTGGCAATCGGTGCAGGGCTGTTTTTCCGGCTTCCGGTGTCCCAGATTGCGGCAGTGCTTTTGGCAATTGCGCTGGTGATGGGAGCGGAAATTTTCAACACAGCGATTGAGAACACGTTGGATCTCATCTGCGGAGAATATAATGAAAGAGTGAAGAAAACCAAGGATATTGCGGCGGGAGCTGTTCTGATTTGTGCAATCGTTGCCGCGGTGATTGGTTTGATGGTCTTTTTGCCGCCCTTTCTGGAATGGATGGGGTGGGGAATCCGATGATGAAACAGCAATTGACCTTAGTCGCCATAAACGCAAAATATTCTCACACATCGCTTTCCATCCGGAGTTTAAGAAGTTATCTGGTCGCACAGGGTATGGAGGCGCCCTGCTGTGTGGAATGCACCATAAACGATCCTTATCCGGTCATTCTGGAGCGGATTCTGCAAGCCGGGGGAGATCTGATCGGCCTTTCCTGTTATATCTGGAATGCACAGCTTGTGAAACAGCTGAGCTTTGACATCAAAGCGCTGCAGCCTGAAAAAAAGCTTTTTATCGGGGGACCGGAGGTGTCCTTCCGCGGACAGGATGCGTTCTCGGAATATGCGGCGGATATGATGATAAAAGGGGAGGGGGAGCTTCCTCTTTTTCAATATTTGCAGGGGGAACCTCCGGAAACCATCCGGGGAATCATGACGCCGCTGTATGACAATGGTCTTGCAGAAAATGTTCCGCTGAAGGAGATTCCTTTTGTTTACGGAGAGGATGAACTGGAGAAGTTTCAGAACCGCGCAGTCTATTACGAGACAACAAGAGGCTGTCCCTTTCGGTGCTCTTTCTGTATTTCCTCTTTGTCGGACGGAGTGCGCGCCTTGCCGATGGAACGGATTAAAAAAGAACTCCAGCTGTTCATCGACAAAAAGATCCGCAGGGTGAAGCTGGTGGATCGCACGTTTAACTATGACAGAAAACGGGCTTACGAAATCTTTCAATATATTATTGATCACAGCAAGGAAACCTGCATTCATTTCGAGGTGGGGGCAGACTTGTTTGACGAGCAGACGTTATGTTTACTGAAAACCGCGCCTTCCGGAATCATTCAGTTTGAAGCCGGGGTGCAGACCACCAATCCCGAGACCTCGCGGCTGATTTACAGAACCCATTCCTTGGAAAAGCTCAAGCGCAATGTCGGGATGCTGAAGCAGTGCAATATCCGCCTGCATTTAGATTTGATTGCCGGTTTGCCTAAGGAAAATATGCAGTCCTTTTACCGCAGCTTTGATGACATCTACCGTCTAGAACCGGATATTCTTCAGCTGGGATTTTTAAAGATGCTGTATGGGTCAAAAATCAGAAAAGAGGCGGATCTCTTTCATTATATATATAGGAAAGAGCCTCCCTATGAGGTGTTGAAGAATGACTGTCTTTCATTTTCGGAGCTTATGCGTTTGAAAGATATGGAGGAGGCGGTGGAGATCTATCACAATTCCCGCAGCTTTGTGTCAGCGCTTCAATATGTGTTTCGGGAAAATGAGATTCGCCCGTCTGTATTCTTTGATGCGGCGGGACAAGCTCTGAAAAGAGAGGGGAAAGTGGGCTTCAAAGAGCAGTTTGTGCTGTTAGGAAGGATTTACCGTGCGCTGGATTTGAAAAAAAGCGATGATTTTCTGGAACATTTGAAGTATGATTACGTCCAAAAGAACAGAGGGTCGCTTCCCGGCTGCTTTGCAAATTTCAAATCTGCACAGGCATCGAAAGCATTTTTTGCGATGCTGGACAAGGAAGAGACTGTCTCGAAGTATTTCCCCTGGCTTTGCAAATACAAACCAAAGGAAAGAAAGAAAATGGTGGACTTTGAACTCTTCCGTTTTGAGAAGGAGAAAAAACTGTTTGCCTTCGACAGAAAAAATGGGATTGTGGTTGATTTTTCCTCCGAGTTGATGTATGATGATTTAGAATTTGGTGTTTTTTCTCAATGTGAAAATTCTGTGAAGGAATGAACAAATCACTTGACAAAAGACGGTATTTGCAATATAATTAAAACATATGCTGAATGAAGGGGAGGTATGTCGAGAAATGGCAGTAAAATATATTTTTGTAACCGGCGGTGTTGTTTCCGGTCTGGGAAAGGGCATCACGGCAGCGTCCCTCGGCAAACTTCTGAAATTGAGAGGCTATCACGTAACCATCCAAAAATTCGATCCGTATATTAATGTGGATCCGGGGACGATGAGTCCCTATCAGCACGGCGAAGTTTTCGTGACAGAAGACGGTGCCGAGACGGATTTGGATTTGGGACATTACGAGCGATTCATTGATGAGAATCTGAATCAGTTTTCCAATGTGACGGCCGGCCGGGTTTACTGGTCGGTGCTCAATAAGGAGCGCCGCGGTGACTATCTGGGCGGAACCGTTCAGGTGATTCCACATATCACAAATGAAATCAAGCACAATATTTACAGAGTTGCAAAAGAGACCAATACAGAGATTGTGATCACCGAAATCGGCGGCACAGTCGGCGACATCGAAAGCCTGCCTTTCATCGAGGCAATCCGGCAGGTGGCATGTGAGGTTGGCCGTGAGAACTGCATGTTCATTCATGTGACATTGGTTCCCTATCTGGCATCCTCCGGCGAACAGAAATCGAAGCCCTCGCAGCACAGTGTGAAGGAACTCCTGGGGTTGGGGATCCAGCCGGACATGCTTGTGTGCCGGTCGGAAATTCCGTTGTCAAAGGAATTGAAAGACAAACTCGGACTTTTCTGCAATATGAGAAGCGAGTGCGTCATTGAGAACCGAGACGCCCATGTATTATATGAAGTTCCGCTGATGCTGGAAAAACAGAACATCTCCCGTGTTGTTCTGGAACGCTTGAGCCTTCCTGCCGGTGAGATTGACCTTTCCGGTTTGCAAGACCTGGTGGAACGGATCAAGAATTTGAAAAAGCGCACAAAGATTGCATTGGTCGGCAAATATGTCGATCTGCATGATGCCTATATCAGTATCGCAGAGTCCTTAAAGCATGCCGGATATTATAACGGCACCGCTGTCGAGATCAAATGGATCAACTCCGAGTATCTGACAGAGGAAAAAGCGGACGAGATGCTCTCGGACGCAGACGGTATTCTGGTTCCCGGCGGATTCGGGGACAGGGGCATTGAAGGCAAGATCACAGCAGTGAAATATGCCAGGGAGCATAAGGTACCCTTCTTCGGTATCTGCCTTGGAATGCAGCTGGCGGTTGTGGAGTTTGCCAGAAATGTTGCAGGTTTGAAGGGAGCACATTCCAAGGAGCTGAATCCAAAGACAGACTTCCCGGTCATCGATTTGATGCAGGAACAGTATGAAATCAGCGATTTGGGCGGAACCATGCGGCTGGGCAAATATCCTTGTGTGCTGAAAGAAGGTACCAAAGCGTTTGACGCATACCGTACCGCTGAAATTTCGGAACGTCACCGGCATCGTTATGAGTTCAACAATTCGTTCCGGGATATGCTGGAAAGCAAAGGTTTGATTTTGGCGGGGCAGTCCCCGAACGGCAGCTTGGTGGAAATTGTCGAGCTGGCAGAGCATCCTTGGTTTGTGGGCGTGCAGTTCCATCCGGAATTCAAGTCCAGACCGGAAAGACCCCACCCGCTGTTCCGTGATTTTGTTGCCGCTGCGTTACAGAATCAAGGCAAATAAAAGGGTTCAAGACAAAAAAAAGACAGTATCATTACAGTTGTGTTACAAAGATTGACACTCTGAGAAACCTTTGTTATAATCAAGTCAAAGATTGGGTCACGCCTTTTGGCGGCGGTCCATTTTGAAGGGATCATGCATGATAGAAAGAGGTGCATGGGACCTATAAAAGAAACTCTTTCGAAAAGGAAAATTAATTTTATAAGGGAGGAATTTGAGTATGAAAAACCTCAAAAAAGTTACAGCTTTAGTTATCGTACTGGCAATGGCTTTGAGTTCAGTTGCTTTTGCAAACTTCTCTGATGTCACTGAAGATGCCAGCTATAATGAAGCTGTACAGGTAATGTCTTCTTTAGGTCTGTTGGTTGGCTATGAAGACGGCACATTCGGCCCCGACAAAACCATCACAAGAGCAGAATTTGCTGCTGTTGTTGTGAGAGCTCTGGGCATGGAAGATGCTGCAAAAGGCGCTTCCGTTAACACCATTTTCACAGACGTTCCGGCTACTCACTGGGCTTCCGGATATGTTCAGATCGCAAATCAGCAGGGTATCATCCTGGGTTACGGTGACGGAACCTTCGGTCCTGATGATGAAGTTCTGTACGAACAGGCTGTTAAAATGATCGAATGCGCACTGGGCTATGATGTAAAATTCAAGAAAGTTCCGGACGCTTACCCGACCTCTTACCTGGCTCAGGCAAACGCTGACGGCGTTACTGTTGGAGCTTCCGGTAAAATCGGCGACAAAGCTTCCAGAGCAATCGTTGCAAGACTGGTTTACAATGCTTTGGATGTTCCGATGATGGAACAGACCACAATCGGCGGTAACAACGGCGATGAATATTCTGTAAATCAGAACATGACTCTGTTGAGCAGCAAACTGAAATTCGCGAAAGTAGAAGGTAATGTTGCTCAGCTGTACTTCGGAAAAGATCGTTCCGACGAAATTTCTTTCGAAGTAACCAAAGCAGACGAAAAATACACCAACTATCGCGGAAGCAATGACCTGGAAAAAGACGCTACCGTTACTCTGAAATACGGTGAAAATGTTGACGTTGCTTCTATGAAAGGCTACAAC
>CAKRUL010000019.1 GCA_934403665.1 uncultured Clostridia bacterium
TTACTCCCATTATAACACGAGTTGCTTTATGTGTCATTATTTTTTTCGGGTGTTGCACTTATATTGTAAATCTATCATTAAATGGTTCAAAGGGGAATTTTATTATGAAAAAGACATTTCTGAAAAGGATAACAGCCGTAGCTGCAGCGGCATTTATTGCAGTCGCAACAGCAGGCTGCGGAGCAAAAGACTCAGCAGATAACAGCGAATATGTATTAAAAGTCGGCGAGACACAGGGCGCATTATGCCACGCTCCATTACAGGTTGCAATGGAAAAAGGCTATCTCGATGAGGAAGGCATCAAGTGGGAGCGAGTTGACTTTGGCGGCGGAGACATTCAGGCTGCCCTCGGAGCAGGCTCTATTGACTGCGGCTTCGGCCTTGTAGGAAAATTTGTTCAGCCTATCGAAAACGGTCTTAACATGGTCATTACATCGGGAATGCACACAGGCTGCACAAAGATACTGGTCAGCAAGGATTCAGGTATCAATTCCATTGCTGATTTAAAAGGAAAAACCATCGGCGTAAGTTCACTTGCAGGTTCGGAAGCAGTAACTGCAAAGAGAGCATTACATTCTGAGGGCATTGATGTTTCAACAGGAAGCGATGAAGTAACATTTGCAGTATATAATGTTACTGACCAGCCTGTAGCACTTATAAACGGCGCAGTTGATGCTATCGCAACTCCCGACCCTGTTGCAACAAATGCAGTAAATGAGTACGATCTTGTAACTCTCCTTGATACAGCCGTAACAGAGCCATATGCAGATGAGTATTGCTGCGTAAGCTTTGTATCCAAAGAACTGGCTGAAAATCACCCTGACATCGCAGCTGCTTACACAAGAGCCGTATTAAAGGCATCTGCTTGGGTCGCTGAAAATCCCGAAGAAGCTGCAAAGATCCAGATCGAAGGAAAATATGTAAGCGGTGATGCAGCTGCAAACGCAGAGGTACTCAAGGGTTATAAGTTTATCCCAAGCGTACAGGGCGGATATGACGCTCTCTTAAATGTCAGCACCGATCTGCATGATATCGGCATTTTAAAGGCTGATACAGATGTAAATGCGATGGTTGAGCGCTCTTTCAAATTCTTTGATGATGTTCCCGACAGCTACACCGTGAACGGCGACAGATTTGATGCCGTTCTCGAAAAAAAAATAACGGTTGACGGAAGTGACGGAATAGCTGATTGCTGCTCATAAGTCACATAAGATAATTCAAAAAGAGCTCTCCGATTTTAAATCAAATCGGAGAGCTCTTTGTTTCTATGATAGATGATTAAAGGATAATTATTCCCTCTCCCCAGATTTCACCCAATACTGAACAAATTTGTTTGGGCGATTTGTGTCCAGGTATCTCAGTTATACATTTTGCTCTGTACTATACTGCCCACTGATGCCGAGTTATCATTTTTTTAGCGCCATGATAACAAAAAACAGCGACTTATAGGAGAATATGTGCCCGGTGGCTTGCTCCTTATTTGGTATTATAGCGCAGATTGGGGCGGTTGTCAAGACATTTTCCAGCATTTTTTCTTTCTCTTTAACGAGCTAATATAACGTTCCGAGCCGCCTTCTTTTTCTCCTATAATAACTAAATCCAGCTTATAGTTGTTTTTAAATTCAACATAATCTGAATGCTTTTTTGCATCGAATTCTTCTATATACCCGTATTCGTCATAAAAAGCATCAAAACTTACAATCCATCCGCTGGCGTACTTGCAAACCAGAGTACATCTTATATTACTACCGCAACCAAGTGTAGCAAAATCAAAATTGAGTTTTTTCTTTCTCTTAACAGATCCGTATAAAGCTCTTGCTCCTTCAAGAGTGTAGATTAGACCAAAAGAAACTGGTTTATTAACATCATGTGCACTTATTCCTTCTTGTTTACTCATACTGAAGTAAACGCTGATACCCTTAGCATCAATCTGATATGAGTTTTCTTGTCCTCTTGAAGTGATAATACCTTCAAGTTCTAAATAATCTTTATTAGCGGACTGAGCATTAAAGTGCGAAACATCTGATAATGACGGAAGATGTCTGCCGTTATTTTTGAGGTAATACTTGGGGATATTTTTATCATTACTGGAGTAATACTGTTTAACATACCCACTTGCTCTACTATCAAAGTTTAATGCCTGTATGCTTGAAACAATTAGCAAGTACATATTTATAAATTGCTCTACAAGAGAAGCGTTATCTACGCTGTCTTTCCATTTTCTAAGATGATGGAACATTGATTCAAGAATAGTTGTGTCTTCTTTTCCATTTTGTATAGTGCTTAATTGATAATTCAAGTTGAACCAGTTTTTAAGGTCAACAATTCGTACGTTCTCATTGAGGAGAGACTCGCTAAGTGTTATAAGATACTGAATGGTAGCAGCATCTTTTGATTCCAAGTAATCCACATACTTTACATAGCTCTGTATGCAATACCTTGCTGCCATTATACGATCATTTTTTTGATTATTGGTATTTTCAAGGTAATTCTTCCAGAATTGCAGTGTATTTTCTAATTCGCCCTTCAACACTTTTGTTTGCTCTTTTAATACTTGCAATCCATGTTGAAGAGTATCCCTTTCTGTAATATGTTCGATTTCATCAATCTCGTCATAGAGTGTAAGAGCCGCAAGATAGTAATTGCGATAATATGCCATATACTCATTTTCAGTTTCTTTTGGTTTGGCAATATCAATATAATCAACTTTATAGAGCATTCGACAAAAGTCCACAAGTTCTATACACATTTGTATGTCACATATATATCCTGGAGCTTCACCGTTTGTTCTGGAGAGACTATAATTATCTGAAGCATCTTCTGCAAGATCGAGAATTGCATCTTCTAAGTTATCAATCTGTTCTTGAGTTACCTCATTATAGCTTCGGATTTCTTTATATTGCTTAATTAATTGCGACATTTTATTTCTTTGACAGTTAGCCAAGATATTATAAACTATGCAATCGGTTTTTTCGGAAAGATCCACAGCAAGCTTGGCTTCTTCTATCGCTTTATCTAAATGTTCAGGCGAATTATCAACATAAGAAAGAAATCTACCATAATGAGCGTGAAAATGTGGATTGTCAGGGAACTGTTCAATAAGCGAAATAAAAATTTTTTTGATCGGTAGTATTTTCATATCTTTTTCAATACTAAACTCATCAAATGAGAATAAGCTGTTAAACAAAGGCGACATTTTTGCTGTGCTCTTTTCATAATCGAAAGGTTCCTTGTCAATAAAAAGACTTCTCATTGTGTTTTGCTTTATGTCTACAGAGCATGTTGTTCCGCTTGTTGCAACATATTCAATAAATCCTTGTATTTTAGTACAGATTCTTTCAAAATATACCTGGATGCTGTTGTTCTCAGGCATCAGAAGCTGTTGGAGGATTTCTTCAGCAAAAAACGGATGCATAACCTTTACAGAATGCTTCTTTGTCAGATTATTATGTTCAAATCTCAACACCTTTTGAGAAACAAGTTTTGCTGTTCCAACAAAGAAAGATTCATCGGCAGAAAACAGCTCTACATCCAACGATATTGACGTGTATTTTGTTATAATTGACAACCAAATGAGTATATCCTTCTGTTTTTCTGTAAGTCCATACTTTCCATCGAGGAAACGGTTGATATATGCCGGCACGCCCTTAAAATCCTTGTCAAAGATGTACATGCTCATAATAAATGGATAATTATGTTGATCACAAATACTATCATCTAGCTGCTGAATTCGGTTTCCTTTCGCTAATTCTTTAACATTGTCATCTGATTTCAAAATACCGACAAGCCTATCACGATGTAATTGTGCCTGACTTCTGTCAAGCGGAATAAGTTCATCGAGTCTATTAACCATATCCTTCTTTGGAAATTGTCTACCATCCTTACGATAAACATATAAGCTGATATGCTGGATATGTGCTTCGGATAGTTCTTTGCATAACTTAACATAATCCTCATATGATATATCGTTTTCATCAGCACCAATAAATAATGGCGTTTCAACTTCAGAGAACAGCTTTTTGCATTCTTTGTAAGTTTCAGTAGTATACTGTTTAACCAAAACAGATGGCATAGTTTTACTGTAATTGTATGCAACGATACGTAAAGCAGTGGTTCCACCTACTCCTGGATCGTATGGAAGCACATAGTTAGGCCCATTAATTGTAAGTACCTTATTTTCTAGAAGAGTATTCAGGCATTTTTGAAGACGTTGTGATATGATTACAGTATGGTTGGAATTGATGAGATACCAGCTTATTGGAGCTTGCGCAAGATAGAATAGTTTAGAATTCTTTTCAAGATCTTCATTACGTCGCTCTTGTTCAATCTCACTATCTGCATAAATTATCTCAATACAACGGTATGCGGTATTACTCAACGTTTTAGTGTTTTTCAGATTATCGACATACACTTTTGAAAGCGTTCCAACAAACGGTGAGATCTTTTGGGTATCCTTTGACAAGAAATCAAGAAATGAAAAACCATACGTAATAAACTGTTGTTTTCTATCACTATAAATTGAGGAAACATAATCTGGAAAGCAGTCTTTTCCATCTAAAGAACAGCAAACAAATGCACTTTTATTTGCATAATCAGCCATATCCTTATCGGTTGGATAAACCATATCACAAAGTGCTTTTGCTACTTCCTTGGAAAAATTATTGTTTAGTTTAGTATTTGTAACAAGAAGAATATTGCCTGAAACTTCGCATCGATATTTTTTGAGAAAAACGAGTAATTTGTTCAGATAACCGCTCATTTGTCTATCACTTGGAACAATAGAACTTTCACGATTGTATAGTCTAAACCAATAAAGGCTACTGATAGGCTTCAAAATAAAATGATCATCAGTATACAGTATCGTTGGTTCTGTAACTGCTGTACCAGAGTATGCTGCCTCAAGTCCGGTGGTGCTAGATGTTGGATCGAGATCAACAATGATATCCCAGTTTATGCCAGTAAATGTTTGTAAGGATGAACAATCGAGATCAAGATGTTCAGTGATAAGTATCTTAATTGATGTGAAAATAGAACCATTGAATGAATTGAACACCTTTTCACTAAGTGAGACATAGTCTTCCTCAATAATTCTATTAGGAAATATTACGCTTTTACCATTTGAAATATAAAATTCCACGAAATGACCAATTTCCTCCAATGCCACAAAAAGATCTTCGATATAATCTTCTTTTGAATTCGTCTGGATATCATCGTGTTTTGTACTATTGTGAAGGTACGCTTTATCTTTAATCTTGTTCAAATCCAAATCGGATGATGAAAGTAATCTTGGGGAAGTATGTCTACTGGAAGGAATACGAACTCCTCTTTCGATTACTTCAACCTGAGGATCACTGAATCTAGCCATAATCCTATTTAATAATTTGATATTCAAATCTTTGCTTTCTGTTATACCAAGACATGTGCGGGCATTAGTTGTTCCGTTTGCGCTATTCTTATGTAATGTGTCACTAATTTCAGTCCACAAGCTTTCAGTAATATTTCCATTAATAAACTCATTGAAAAAGTATTCTCGTAAATATAGTTTCTGTCCTTTTTCATAAATCTGATAGACTTCTTCTGCAATAATTTTAAATTTACTGAATTGATCGTCATTAACCCATCCATCTTTAATATAGCTTGAAAATAGTGTGTTAAAATCCTTAACGTGCTTGTTAAAGGTGTTTAGGTAGTCTAAATACTTTTGCGAAAAGTAAGACGGACTGTACTCTGTTCCATCATATGATATTTTTTTACTCATTTTTTATGTCCTTTCTATAAATCACTGTGCCAATCCATTCTCGGCGATATACTGCATAAACCTCTCAATCATATCATTGGTGCGCTTGATAATATCAGCCTCAATGAAATCGTCATTGGTTTTAGCCAGTCTCAGCAGCTCGTTGATCTTTGTGCCTTTCTTCTCCTGTTTCCTGCTGTTGATATATCCGTTGTAATACTTTTTCTTATCCTCAAAACGATAATCGGAAGCACGGATATTTATACGCTTTTCAAGCATAGCCTTATTGCCAAGAGCTTCAAGACTTTTGCTGCTTTCAAGAGAATGTTCCTTATCTTGTCGGCTCTTTGCAAAAATATGCTCGATTTCGAATACTGTCTCCAGAGAAAGAAGTTCCTGTGATTCATCAAGGAAAGCCCACCAAGCCAGCATTGCCTTAGTGATCGGACGTGCATTATTGAAACTGAAATTTAGGAAAGCAGCCTTTACAGAGCCTATATCAAACTTGAAATCGTCGAAGGACACTGGCTTATCGTTGACAACGTTGACCATCTCTGCATACACAGGGGTACGGAGCATATTAACACCCGGATTTGTCACAGCGTATGTCCATATGAAAGCTATGATCTTCTCAAGTAAGGCATCGAAAGCATCGTCATCGAGATTACCCTCAGCATCACGGTTATGTAAATAGTACACCGAAACAAAATAGTACCACATACCGTTCGGGGCATAATTCAGCACGAACAGCTTTCGAAGTATCTTCTCAGAAAACCTATCCTTGCTCTGATTGGATACATCATTCCAGAAATCAGCTAAATCACGCAGATTTTCAAATGTTTCCTCACTTTTCAATAAGGAATAAGAATTCTTCTCATAGAACTTGCGGAGAGCCTCGGTAGTAGAGCTCTTGATTCCCTGCTTTGCTCTTTCGTAATACATATAACGGGTAAACAGCTCGTCCATTGGGATTCCGGAAATAGGGTGGAAGATCTTATTGCTAAGTTCCTCTAACTCTTTCCACTTCTTTATGAAATCGTCTTTCTTCCCCTGTGATGAATAGAACTTGTAGAACTGAGCCTTGAAAATATCCGAATCAGACAAGGGCATACCTCTGTCGTTCAGAGTTGAGAAAATGCGTAATGCGGTATCCTGAGATTCCGCTTCAATGGGGAGTAGGATACAATTATTGATAAGTCTTGCAGGCAGATATGCAAAGTAAGTCGGATAGTCGTTCAGGAATTCATTTATCTTTGCCTGGAAGAAACGGTAATTGACGGCATACTGACTTTTCATACTATCAGGAGCATCGCCGTTTTTCAGTATGCTGAGGAACTGATCTTTCTGAACATCCGTTGCGACCTCTGAGTCGATTTTCAGCTGCGTTTTTATGATCGCACCGAGTTCATCTTTCTTCCAGATGCACTTCTCCACTCGTTCCTGTACTAACTGAGTGCTTGCATCTTTCATTTTCCCAAAACGAGCATAGAAAGCTCTCAGCAGAAGCATAAGTGTTGTTAAACGCTGCTGACCGTCTATAATCTCCTGCTTGCCCTCATCATTCTTGAATGTTACGATCGGACCTAGGAAATATTCATCGGTAGTCTTGAAATTATCGCTATTATTCTCAGGAAACGCAAAAGAGAATATATCATCCCACAAAGTCCTGCACTCAGCCTCTGACCAAGCATATGGACGCTGATAGTCAGGTATCAGGAAATCTGTCTTCGGATCGCTGAACAATGCTTCTATCGTTTTCTGATCTATGTTTAATTTTGACATTTATGATACCCCCATTATTATTCAGAAACACTCTCACCCAAAGCAAATGAGCTGTTGAATTTATTCATACTCTTCATAGCAATCTTCATTGCCTGTACAGCTTCCTCGGTGTTCTTGATTTGCTTTTTAAGCTGTTTCTTTTCATCCTTGTCTGCTACATCGGCTTTGAGCCTGAGTTCTACAAGACCTTTTTCAATATCGGTTATATTCTGAACATACTGCTCATATACCGTGTTCGAGTATTCCATATCATGTTCGTCGTTAAGGAATATTTCCCGAACGGAAACCATGAGTTTAGCTGATTGCAGAATAGTATCTTTCTTGCCAATGATGCCAGCAGCTCCAACTGCTCCGCCAACTCCTGCACCGACACCAAGTCCGAGCACTGCACCGCCGCCTACGATTGCCATAGTGCCTCCTGCCATTCCTAATCCGCCGGCTGCGATAGCTCCACCACCGAGATATGCAAGGCAGGCACTTGTCAATGCAGCACCGCTTAATCCAGCAAAATTAGAGCCTACAAGTGCAACTGCTATTGGACCGGCAAATGCACCCGCAGTAGCAACAACTGCGATAGTAACAACTGCCGTAATTGAAATCCTCTTGATAGCGTTTTTTAACACTTCGTTCAATTCACGGATAACCTTATCATGACATTTCCGAAGCCTTGCGATATATCCTTTTTCATAAAAGCTTTCATTGAAGAATCCATCAAGGAATTTGTCACCATCTGATTTGCTGTATCCGACCAATGGTAAGTGCAGTTCTTTGTATTTCGTGCTGGGCACTTCATTTCCCTTTTTATCAATCTCTGTGCTGAGAGGATAGTATGGTTCAAATAGCATTGCTTCCAACAGCACAAGCCTGAACCATGGCAGCTCAGGTGAATTGCCACTTACCGCATTGTGAAGCTCCTGAACGGTATACCAATGAAGAACAGCGGTTTCATCACCAACAAAAGAAGAAAAGCCTTCTTCCATGTAGTGTTTCCACTCTTCCAGCCATTGACTTTTCAGGTCTGCTTTCTTGCCACCACGATTAATATCATTGACAGTCTTATACATTTCGATGTTATACAATATCTCCGTCTGCTCTAAGGTCAGACCGAATTTGCCTATATCCATACCGTCACCGATCCTATTATAGATGTTATTATCTGTTTCTGTGAAAGTATTGCGTCGAATATCCTCGTACATCTGCTTGATCAGCTTGACGTTACGCACTTTCAGATAATTCGTGATCTCGCTGCCAATCGCAACAGCAAATCTTCCGACACCGATATAATTGACAGCAACAAAGTACTTCTGTGATACAACTGCTTCTGCAATATCGACCGTAGAAAAAACTGCACTTGATATAGTCAGCATTCTGGTGATAGTTGGGTTGCCAAAGGGCTTTACACTATCCCAATCAATATCTCTAAGGCGAATATCTCCAACTGAGGAGCAATTAAGAGATTTCAAAGCAATAGCAAATCTGCGGATAAAATAGAATCCACGCACTATACAATCATTTGCTATAACAGGTATTGCCTGCTTGCCTAACTCAGCAACAACACCAAGCTCACCACGCAGATCAAACTTGATAACTGTATCTTTGATAATCTTCCCGTTTACGTCGTGCTGAGCAAATATTGTTCCGTTGAAAACCTTAGAGAGAAATACGGACAGCTTATGATTGCCCATGTTCATATTTTGAAAGATAGGTAATGCCGATAGTTCTTTTGCAAGAGATAATATAGGTCCCGGTATTCCTGTACCGCCTGTGATCCCTGCCGTACTGCTCGAACCTGCCATATCGCTGACAAGGTGAAAGAACCAAACGACCGTACCCTTGAACAGTTTATCGGGAATATCCTTTCCGATGAACGCCTTGCTTTTATCAGGCACGGGTACTATCTTGAAAACACCATTCACGTCTGTTCCATATGACATACCTGTAAACTGTGTCAACAAAGAAAATACAAGTCCAACAATCGTTGGATGATGAGCAAAATCACGGAGATGATGCTGTAAACCTCCACCGAAGTCGGGCGTGTTTCCGTCGCTGGGTATGGGGAACTTTTCCTCCAGGAACTTGACAGCATCTTTCAGATCATCACCCCTGAAGCCAAGCATGTGAGCTGTTTCTTCAACGAAGCCATCGACTTTATCACTTGCGAAAGCTCTGCCGTTTTCAAGGCTGAAATCGCCTACCCAAAGAATATCCAGCATACCGCACAGAATACCCGAAGCAACTGCGACAAGATGATCCCACTTATCCGCCTGACTTGAAAGCAACTCGATCTGCTTATCAAGGTCATATATGACAGCATCAAGATCAGTACGAGCAACCGTTTCTATCGAAGTAACTTTCACTTCAATTGCGTTATTATCCATATTTTCCATCCTTTAGTGCAAGTTCCAGCTTGTTATCTATATTATACTGTATTTCTGTTAATAAGTCAATCTGAATAAGAATATTTTCACAAAAGGCTATGCCTGACACAATCAAGCACAGCCTTAATGTCAAATCACATCACACATACACCATAGCCACATACACAGGATCTCTGGCAATCAGACAATCCATGTTCTCCAGTCCTCTTGCTTTTGCAAGATCACCGACCGCCACAGCTCTGATACTCGGTATCGTTTTCGAGCATCATTCCGACCTGGCGCTCAATGGCTTCCGCTACGGAACGGTCGAGCTCAGTCAGGTAACTGAGTATCGTACCGTCGTTGACGAGCTTTTTCAGCCTTGCGGGACGGTACTCCACTGAGTAGTGCAAATGATACTTGATGTGGTCGGAGCTGAACGCAGTAACGCTCGGATTGGCATCGGTGGAGTTGTGGGTGACGGTCAGTGCGTCGGTGTCGAGAACCCATACAGGCTTGTTTTTGCCGCCCATCTGAACCTTGTCTTTGCTTTTGATAATCATAATAATTCCTCCTGTTATTCCAGTCCCCACGATTTTTTCTTTCTGGTGGCAGACTGCTGTACTTCCTGTTCACGCTGATTGTGGATATGCTCCTGTGCTTGTCTGACCTCAGCATATTTCTGCGGTTCAAAGCGTTTCAGCAGGCTCACAAACTCTGTAAGGTCATCGACCTCAGCTTGCAGAGAAGAAACATCACGGCGCAGCTCGGAGCATTCTCCCGAAGTCTGCTTCAAGCGCTGACGCACATCTTCCGTCTCTTTCATACTAATCTTCAAGCCAACTATAGACAAGTCTTTCAAAATATGATATACTAAAAAGGGTGATAGAAATGCCA
>CAKRUL010000020.1 GCA_934403665.1 uncultured Clostridia bacterium
CCTTGGCGCCGATTCCGCGGACATATTCCGTCAGTTTATCGATTTCCTTTCTGGTCAAGATGCCTGCGGCATCCTTCGCCACAATCGCACGGACAGATCCGCCCGCCGCCACCGCGGAAGAGAACACGCCAAAGCCGCTGTCCTTCACCAGATCCGACAAATCACAAATCTCCATGCCAAACCGGGTATCCGGCTTGTCCGAACCATAGCGCTCCATCGCCTCCCGATAAGTCATCCGCGGCAGAGGAAGCGGAATCTCCACCTGCAGCACTTCCCGGAACAAACGCTGTATAAACCCTTCATTCATACACAGCAAATCATCCACATCTACAAAAGACATTTCCAAATCAATCTGAGTAAATTCGGGCTGGCGATCTGCCCGCAGATCCTCATCCCGGAAACAGCGTGCCAGCTGAATATAGCGGTCATATCCGGCAATCATCATCAGCTGTTTATACATCTGCGGCGATTGCGGAAGGGCATAAAAATTCCCCGGATGTACTCTGGACGGAACCAGATAATCCCGTGCGCCTTCCGGTGTGGATTTCATCAGCATCGGTGTTTCGATCTCGATAAAACCGTTTTCGTAATAATAATCCCGTGCTACCTTCGCAATTTTTCCGCGAAGAATCAAATTGTCCTGCAAGACCTTTCTCCGCAAATCCAGATAGCGGTATTTCAGGCGAAGTTCTTCATTGACATTGGTGTCATCGGTAATTTCAAAAGGCGGCGTCTGCGCCTTTGCCAGAATGCGTAAATCCTCCACATAGATTTCAATATTCCCCGTTTTGATAGCGGGGTTTTTGCTTTCCCGTTCCCGCACAATTCCCTTTGCCATCAAGACAAATTCACTGCGGCAGGAGGAAGCTTTTTTGAAAATTTCCCGATCGGTGCCGTCATCAAAAGCCAACTGAACAATTCCTTCCCGATCTCTTAAATCAATAAAAATTAAATTCCCCAAATCACGTATTTTCTGAACATAGCCGCCCACTGTCACAGTATTGCCGATTCCTTCCACAGCACCGCAATAATGGGTACGTTTTAAGCCTTGCATGGTATCCATAATGTCATCAAGCCTTTCTGTCCGCCTTAAAAAGTTTTATCGTGCCGTATGCGGACAGATACAGCACCGTATGGAAGCGAGAGCCGAAATTTCTTTCCGGCGTCCGCTGTATTTTGATTGAATTTGTTTGGGAACAACGTCAGGAAAGAAATACATCCTTCAGCTCATCCAGGCAAACTTCCCGGCTCTCTCCGGTTTCCATGTGCTTGAGCTGTGCCTTTTTCGCAGCAATCTCCTCATCCCCGAGCACAATAGTATATTCCGCCCCGATTTTGTTTGCATATTTCATCTGCGCCTTCACGGAGCGTTCCATGGTATCCTTTTCCGCACGAATGCCTGCACAGCGTAGCATATGTACCAGTTTTGCCGCTTTTTTATCGGCTTCCTTTCCAATTGCCGCGATATATAACTGTGGGTTCTTCTGCTCCGGCAAAGCGATCCCTGCGTTTTCCAAAACCATCAGGAGCCGCTCAATCCCCATAGCGAAGCCGATCCCGGGGCAATGCTTTCCTCCCAATTCCTCCACCAGGTAATCATACCGTCCGCCGCCGCAAACCGTTCCCTGTGCACCGATGGCATTGGAGACAAACTCGAATACCGTTCTGGAGTAATAGTCCAGTCCGCGGACAATCGATTTGTCCAACTGATAATCAATGCCCATTTCCTCCAGATAGGAAGTAACCTCATCAAAATGTTCCTTGCATTCCGGACAAACGCAGTCATACATTCTGGGCGCGTCTTTCAGAATTGACTGACACACTTCGCTCTTACAGTCAAACACCCGCATCGGGTTGCGCTCCATTCTCTCTCTGCAGGTCTCACAAAGCTCATCCTTCCGCTCGGTCAAAAATGCTCTTAACTTTTCATTATATGCCTTCCGACAGGCGGGACATCCGATATTATTCAAATGAAGGGTCAGATCCTGAATCCCCAGCGTATCAAAAATGTGCTTTGCAATGGAGATCACCTCCGCATCCGCTGCCGGGGATGCCGCTCCGAACATCTCTACGCCAAACTGACGAAATTCCCGAAGGCGCCCTGCCTGGGGCTTTTCATAACGATAACAGGAAATCATATAGTATAGCTTCGTCGGCTGGCTGTCCGCATAAAGACCGTGTTCCAGAAAGCTGCGCACAACCCCGGACGTTCCCTCAGGACGAAGCGTGATGCTTCGATCACCCTTATCCAGAAAGGTATACATCTCTTTGGAAACCACATCGCTGGTTTCCCCAACCCCCCGGACATAAAGTTCGGTGTGTTCAAACACCGGAATCCGAATCTCTTTAAACTGAAAGGAATCACAAATATCCCGCAGTGTTTTTTCAACAAACTGCCATTTGGCGGAATCCTTCGGCAGAATATCAATGGTACCCTTTGGCGCTTTTAAACTCATTTTCGCATAACTCCGTTTCTTACTTTATTCCGCAAAATCATTTCGTCGTTCAAAACGACCTCCACCTTGTCTCCCGAAACCATAGGACCGATTCCGGAAGAAGTGCCCATCGTAATCACATCTCCCGGAAAGAGGGTCATTACATGGGATACAAACGAAAGCAACTCCTCTGCCGGAAACCGAAATTTCCGGGTGTTGGAATGCTGTTTGATGTCTCCGTTTAACCGGAGTTTCATGTCCGTTTCGTGCGGATTGAGCGAATCCTCAATGTACGGACCGAACGGTGCAAAGGTATCATATCCCTTGGCTCTTGTCCACTGTCCGTCCAAAGCCTGAACACGGCGTACCGTCACATCATTGAGACAAGTATAGCCCAAGATATATGCCTTTGCATCCTCCTTGCTGATTTTTCTGCAGGTTTTTCGAATCACCATGGCAAACTCCGCCTCGTAATCCACCTGCTCCTCCCCCTCCGGAATCTCAATGAAGCCTTCCGGCTCCAGAACAGCGGACGGCGGTTTCAAGAAAATCACCGGTTCTTCCGGCATCGGAAACCCCATCTCCCGGATATGATCTGTATCGTTCAAACCCACCGCTACGATTTTGGAAGGGCAAGAGGGCGCCAGCAAACGAATCTCGTCAAACAAATAGTGCTTTCCGCTGTACTCTATGGTGCTGAAATAGTCCCCCTCGCATTCGTGCACGGTATCCCCGGTTAAAACGCCGTATTTTCTCTGCCCGTCCGGCGTACAAAATCTTACATATTTCATGGAAGAAGCTCCTCTATCCTGCTTAAAATTTCATCCTTGCCGGTGCCATCCTTGGAAGAGAAAACAAACACCTCTTCCAACTTTAATAAGTCTTTGATGGATGCCACAGATTCTTCTCTCTGATACTGCTTTAGCTTGTCCGCCTTCGTCAGCACCACAAACGGCTCATACCCGTTGGAAAGAATATATTCAAACATCACCATATCATCCTTCGTGGGCTTATGGCGAATATCCAATAACAGAATCACCGAGCCAAGGTTTTCCCTCTGCCCCAGATAGGTTTCCATCATTCTGCCCCAGGAAGCTTTTTCCGCCTGGGAAACCTTAGCATATCCATATCCCGGCAAATCCACCAGGCAAAACCGATGGTTCACCTCATAAAAATTGATGGATACAGTCTTTCCCTGCTCTTTGGAAACACGCGCCAGGCTTTTACGATTGCATATTTTATTGATAAAAGAGGATTTCCCCACATTGGATCTGCCCACCAAGGCAATCTCCATAAAGTCATGTTTTGGGTAGTCCTTTTTTTGATAAGCGGATTTCAGGAATTCCGAACTTTTAATAATCATTCCACCACATCTTTCTCCAGCGCATTTTCCAGAACCTCATCCATGGTTTTTACGGGGATAAAATGAAATTCTCCCGGCAATTCTTTTTCAATCTCCAAGGTGTCCTTCTGATTGTCATAAGGGATGATAATATTTTTGATATTATGTCGATGCGCCGCCAGAGATTTCTCTTTCAGCCCGCCAATCGCCAGAACTCTGCCGCGGATGGTCACTTCCCCCGTCATGGCAATATCGCTCCGGATAGGCCGTCCCGTCAAAGCGGAAACCACCGCCGTCGCCATGGTAATGCCGGCAGAGGGACCATCTTTAGGCGTAGCACCTTCCGGCACATGAATATGAATGTCTTTTGTCTTGTAAAAATCTTTTTGTACTCCAAGCTGTTCTGCTTTGGAACGAATATAGCACACCGCCGCACTGGCAGACTCCTTCATGACATCCCCCAAATGCCCGGTCAATTCAATCTTTCCGCTTCCCTCCAGAACATTCACCTCGATGTTCAGGAGCGTGCCTCCGTAAGAGGTGTATGCCAAGCCGGTTGCCACACCGGCTTCATGACTCGCAATCTCAATTTGATCAATATATTTTCTCGGCCCCATATATCGGGACAAGTTTTTTGCATTGATCCGGATCTTTTCCTTTCCCTCCAGCTCCATATCGCAGATAGCTTTCCGGATCAGCGTCCCGATCTCGCGTTCCAGATTCCGGACACCAGATTCAATCGTATAATAATTGATCAATTCCCAAAGAGCGGATTTGTCCACCGAAATCTCCTGACGGCTTGCCCCGTTCTCTTTCAGCTGTTTCGGGAGCAAATGTTCTTTGGCAATGTGCATCTTTTCATAACAGGTATAACTGGAAAGCTCAATCACTTCCATTCTGTCCAGCAATGCCGGCGGAATGGTGCTTGTCGTGTTCGCCGTTGTGAGAAACATCACCTTTGACAAATCGAAAGGAATTTCCAGAAAATGATCCCGGAAGCTGTGATTCTGCTCTTTATCCAACACCTCCAGCATAGCGGCTGCAGGATCCCCCCGAAAGTCGGAAGCCATTTTATCAATTTCATCCAGCAAAATCAAAGGATTGGAGGATTTCGCCTGCCGCACTGCATTGATGATGCGCCCCGGCATCGCACCGATATAGGTTCTTCTGTGACCGCGGATATCCGCCTCATCCCGCACGCCGCCCAAAGACAAGCGCACGAAATTGCGGTTCACCGCACGGGCAATTGAACTGGCAATGGAGGTTTTCCCTACACCGGGAGGTCCAACCAGGCAAAGAACAACGCTTTTGGAATTCTCGCTTTTCTTCCGCACAGCCAAATACTCTACAATGCGGTCTTTTACCTTTGACAAGCCATAATGATCCTTATCAAGCACTCTGCGGCATTTTGTCAAATCGATATTTTCTTTGGTGTAGACATTCCACGGGAGCTCAAAAACCGTGTCCAAATATGTTCTTACCACGGTTGCCTCGTGGGAGCCTGCCGGCATTTTATACAGTCTGCCAATTTCCTTTTCAATCTTTTGCTCGTTTTCTTTGCTGACCTGGATCGCTTTCAGCTTTTCACGGTATTCATCCACTTCCGAGGCAATATCTTCCCGATCCCCCAATTCAGACTGAATCACCTTAAGCTGTTCCCGGAGAAAGTATTCCTTTTGATTCTGATCGATATTTTCCTTCACCTTTTTTTGAATTTTGCGCTCAATACTTGTGATTTCAATTTCCCGAATCAAAATTTTAATCAGCCGCTCCAGCCGCTCTTTTACCGTTTTGGTTTCCAAGAGCTGCTGTTTCACTTCATTTGGAATATTCAGATTTGCACTGATCACATAGGAAAGCTGCTCAATATCCTGATTCATCGCAGTGATGGAAAGCAGCGTATCCGGTGCAATATGATTGTTTAATGCAAAATAATCTTCAAATAATTCCAGAACGCGGCGCACCAGCGCCTCATAATTTTTGGTGACCCGTTTCGGCTTCTCTGTTTTAATCGGTTCCACTTCACAGCGAAAATAGGGTTCTGTCATCACAAAACTGTTCAACCGCGCAGTCTGCAAGCCTTCCACCAATACTCGAATGGTGTTGTTCGGAAGTTTCAACAACTGTTTGACCTTTGCAATGGTTCCTACCTTATAAAAATCGTCAAAGACCGGCTTTTCTACATTCGCCGCAATCTGTGAAACCAAAAAAATGTTCTGGTCTGTCACCATAGCCTGCTCAATTGCTTTGACGGATATTGCTCTGGAGGCATCCAAATGCAGAATCATATTTGGAAAGACCACCAGTCCTCTTAATGGGAGAAGCGGCATATATATCAAATTCTTATCTTCCTGCAATGTCTTTTTCGGCATTCTCTAAGCTCCTTTTTTATTCCCCTGCGGAATCGGATCGCACACGATGTCCCTTAAATTATAAATATACGATTCTATTCTAATACACTTGCCCCTTTTTTTCAATAGAAAATATTTAGGATTTACAATTTGTTCATGTCGTTTTTCCAAACACAAATTCCCACATTATAGAAAGAATGCAGAGAAAAAAATTCATACCGAAAATATCACTATCTGTTTACAAATTTACATTACACTGTTAAAATAATAACGATAGAAATGAACACGCCGCTTTGCGTGTTGTAAAAAAGGAGAAAAGAATGGAAATCTTATTGGAAATCGTCAAAAAAATCAACAGTGTGTTATGGAACAACGTTCTGTTGATTGTTCTGCTCGGAACAGGACTCTACTTTACCATCAAGCTGAAATTTGTACAAGTGCGAAAATTCAAAGACAGCTTTCGTCTGACCTTCGGGGGCATAAAATTTAAGGGCGGAAAAGCCGGAAAAGAAGGAATGAGCTCCTTCCAGTCGCTTGCAACCGCCATTGCATCCCAGGTCGGAACCGGAAATCTGGCAGGTGCGGCAACGGCGATTGCCTCTGGCGGACCGGGTGCTGTTTTCTGGATGTGGCTGAGCGCTTTTTTAGGAATGGCAACAAACTATGTGGAGGCAACTCTCGGTCAGAAATTTAAGACAAAGAACGAAGACGGGCACGTGATCGGCGGTCCGGTCTATTATATTACGAAGGGGATTCCCTCCGGATTCGGCAAATTTCTCGCAGTCTGCTTTGCGCTCTTTATTGCGGTCGGCTTGGGAATGTTCGGCAATATGGTGCAATCCAATTCCATCGGCGCCGTATATGCGAATACCTTCCATATTCCTCCGGTCGTCACCGGAATTATCACTGCTGTGATTGCATTGATTGTCATCCTGGGAGGCGTCAAACGTGTTGCCTCTTTCACGGAAAAAATTGTTCCGGTAATGGCAGTGGTGTATTTGCTGTGTGCTTTTGTAATCATTTTCTTTCATATCACCGAGATACCGGATGCTTTTCGTCAAATTTTTGTCGGCGCCTTCCAGCCGCAGGCAATTCTGGGCGGCGCAGCAGGAATCACCATAAAGGAAGCCATGCGTTACGGATTTGCCAGAGGATTGTTCTCCAACGAGGCAGGCATGGGAACAACGCCTCATGCCCACGCCTTGGCGAAGGTTTCTCATCCGGCACAGCAGGGTACCATCGCTATGATGGGTGTCTTTTTTGATACCTTTGTCATCCTGACCATCACCGCCCTTGTGCTGATTCTCACCGATCCTTTTTCCTCCGGAGAAACAGGAATCGCTTTGACACAGCTTGCATTCCACGGTGTATTCCCCCATCTTGGCAATCTCATCATTACCGTATGCCTCACATTCTTCGCTTTTTCTACCATCATCGCATGGTATTTCTTTGCAGAGATAAATGTGCGCTATCTGTTCGGCAAAAAAGCAGTTGTTTTCTACGCTCTTGCCGTGGGTGTCTCCATCGTGATCGGCTCTACTCTGGATGGCGGATTGGTCTGGGAACTTTCAGATATGTTTAACGGTCTTATGGTAATCCCCAACATAATCGGTCTGCTTGCCCTGCGTAAAGTAGTTTTCGGGCTCAGCCGGGATTATGATGAAATAAATTCCCGAAATGGAAAGTAACAAAACAGTTCCTCCTATATATTAGCTGTTTTTCCTTTTCTACACTGCTGTTTCTGCCTTGCATTTTACCGCTATATATAGTATAATAATCAACGTTTATGGAGGTGTCTTACGATGTATAAAATTATCAAAAAAGAGGTGCTCACTCCGCAGATTACGCTGATGGAGGTGGAAGCGCCCTACGTTGCGAAAAAAGTTTTGGCGGGTCAATTCATTATTTTAAGAGTTGACGAACTGGGCGAGAGAATTCCGCTGACAGTCGCCGATTACAACAGGGAAAAAGGCACTGTGACAATTATTTTTCAGGCCATCGGAAAATCGACAAAGATGCTTGCGCAATTAAACGAAGGAGATTACATTCAGGATTTTGTGGGGCCTTTGGGCGTTGCCACTCATCTGGATGGTGTCAAAAAAGCAGCAGTCATCGGCGGCGGTCTCGGCACCGCAATCGCCTATCCGTCCGCAAAAGCGCTGCATGAAAAAGGAGCCGAAGTGGACATTATCGCCGGATTTCGGAACAAAGATCTCATTATTCTGGAGGAAGAACTGAAAAAAGCAGCCTCCAGAGTATTCATCACCACCGACGACGGTTCCAACGGAACCAAAGGGTTTGTCACCGATATGCTCAAACAGTTGATCGACGAAGGCAATCAATACGATTTGGTGATCGCCATCGGTCCCTTGATTATGATGAAGTTTGTCTGTCAGCTGACCAAACAATATGGCATCAAAACCATTGTCAGCATGAATCCGGTTATGATAGACGGAACCGGAATGTGCGGCGGATGCCGCGTCACGGTAGGCGGCGAAACCAAATTTGCCTGCGTGGACGGTCCTGATTTTGACGGACATCTGGTGGATTTTGATGAAGCAATGCGCCGTCAGCAGATGTACAAGGAAGAAGAACGAAAAGCCTGCGAAGATTGCAGATTGAGGAGGCATGCATAATGGCAAACATGGCACCAAAAAAGGTAAAAATGCCGGAGCAGGAGCCGTCTGTCCGGAATAAAAATTTTAAAGAGGTTGCTCTCGGCTATACTGCCGATATGGCGAAAGAGGAAGCCGAAAGATGTCTTCACTGCAAACATATGCCCTGTGTGAAAGGCTGTCCGGTCAATGTTCAGATTCCGGATTTTATCGCCCTCATCAAAGAAGGAGACTTCAAGGGAGCTTATGATAAAATTTCCGAGACCAGCGCGCTTCCCGCAATTTGCGGAAGAGTCTGCCCGCAGGAAAATCAGTGTGAAAAATATTGTGTCCGCGGCATCAAAGGCGAGCCGGTTGCCATCGGCAGACTGGAGCGCTTTGCGGCAGATTGGGCAATGGAGCATGTACAAGAAAGTATCAAAAAACCGGAATCCAACGGCAAAAAGGTTGCTGTTGTGGGTGCCGGGCCTGCTTCTTTGACCTGCGCCGGGGATTTGGCAAAGCTGGGTTATGAAGTCACCATTTTTGAAGCTTTTCACAAAGCAGGAGGGGTTCTGGTTTACGGAATTCCGGAATTCCGGCTTCCCAAACAGGAAATTGTACAGAAAGAAATTGATAAATTAAAAGAGCTTGGCGTGAAAATTGAGCTCAACGTTGTTGTCGGAAAATCCATCAATATTGACGAACTGCTTGGAGAAGAAGGCTACTCCGCCGTATTTATCGGTTCCGGCGCAGGTCTGCCGAAATTCATGCATCTGCCGGGAGAAAATTTGAACGGCGTATATTCTGCCAACGAGTTTTTGACCCGTATTAATTTGATGAACGCATATCGCTGGCCGGATGCAGATACCCCGGTCAAAGTCGGCAAAAATGTCGCCATTGTAGGCGGCGGAAACGTGGCAATGGACGCCGCCAGATGTGCAAAACGTTTGGGTGCTGAAAACGTTTATATCGTTTATCGCCGCTCCGAAGAAGAAATGCCGGCACGTCTGGAAGAAGTGCACCATGCAAAGGAGGAGGAAATCATCTTCAAGATGCTGACCAATCCGGTGGAGGTTGTGGGAAATGAAGACGGCTGGGTCACCGGTCTGAAATGCGTTGAGATGGAGCTGGGGGAACCGGATGAATCCGGTCGCCGCCGTCCGGTTGAGAAGAAAGATTCTGCTTTCGTGCTGGATATGGACACTGTCGTCATCGCCATTGGGCAGTCCCCGAATCCGCTGATCAAAAACACCACCGAAGGTTTGGCAACCCAACCCTGGGGCGGTATTATCGTGGATGAAGAAACCGGCGCAACCAACATAGAAGGCGTGTACGCAGGCGGAGATGCCGTCACCGGAGCTGCAACAGTGATTCTTGCGATGGGCGCCGGAAAAACGGCCGCGAAAGCCATCGACGAATATATCAAAAGTAAAAATTAAAACTTTTCGCCCACGGAAAGCCTCCCGTCGGCTGAATCGAAAAATCATAACCACCGATCGTGCCGGTGGTATGCACTGCCCCCTTAGGGCTTGATACCGGCTGGGCCTATAGG